>NZ_LSKN01000103.1:0-41393 GCF_001557075.1 Methylobacterium sp. CCH7-A2 | reverse complement strand
AAGCCTTGAATCAATCCGCGTGTCTCAGGTCAAGCTTTGTCCACGAGGCCTAGTGTTATAGCCGGGTGAACTGGGGCAATGAACGATTGCGAAAGTGATGTTGCTGAGACACCGAAGATCAAGCGTGCTACGCCCCTCGCGCCCGATCGGTTCTCTAATGAAGATTATCTTCTTAGGAAGATCACCCGTTGGGCGGTAATATTTGGGTCGTCAATGTTTGGTGCGGTGTTCTTGTTGAGCGCGCTTTCACAATTTACTATGAAGCGTGGGTAATTGAGTTGGCTCGCGCCCATTTTGCTGCTACCGTGGGATCGCCGTTTGCGGCTCTGGCTGCCTTGTGTCTAGTTGTGATACTAGAGATCAACATCGGGAAAATTGAAATAAAGGTCTCGGATTTTATTTTAAAGGAGCGGGGGCCCATTGATCATGTGGATATTTTGCTTCATCTCTATTGCCGCCGCAATCAAGCTTCTTTGGTGATTGGCTGGCAGGCGGATGGTTTCTGTTGGCTGTCAATCGGGCAGGACTCAAGGCCCCGGCAGCCACCTTGATGGCGCCTAAAGGAGACGCGAGGGGGGCACGTAGAAAAGGTAATGCGGCGGACAATGGATGGGTTGAGGAATTTTTTGGTTGAATATGCGAGCGTCGTGTAGAAACGTCCTCCTGCCTTGACCGGATTCACGGATGGAGGTGTAGGAGGGCTGATGATAAAAGAACTATGGGAAGAAGATTACAAAGCTAATAATGGCAAGACATATCGGCTTGTAATTTACACTGATTCGCGAACGCCGGAACTAACGATCGTCGAGGCGTTCGACGGCAAGCAACCGGCTGTTTTGGAGCTGGCGCCGGGGATCCGGCAGCGCGAGGCGCACTCCGTTGCGGACGATGTGGGTGAGAGCTTTGCCAGAGTATTTAATATATCCGCGTTTCTACATCTGATAGATGATCTCAAAGAACGCCTCGATCGGTACGGGACGTAGAAATATCCGTATCGCGGATATTAGAATTTGCCGAACAGTTTGTCTCCCATTTGCTTGTATATTGCTCTCGCCTACGTGATTTAGACTTCCGAAAATGGAGGTGAGCGAATTATGGCTGCCAATCTTCCGTACCTGGCAACGCCGGGTTCGATCAAAAACGCGTTTGAGAAGATCAAGACCGCCGCAACTCCAGATCGCGTCACTGCCGATTTCGTTAAGAACAAACTGTTGATCAAAGGTGGGGCGGGCGCAGCTCTGCCTCCATTTCTTAAGCGCATTGGCTTCGCCAACTCAGACGCTACGCCGTCCGAAATCTATCATCGATTTAGGAATGCGCAGACGTCTGGTGCTGCCGTCGCAGAAGCGCTCAGGTACGGTTACAAGGAACTATTTGAGATCAATGAAGCTTGCTACGATCTAAACGAGAGCGATCTTCATAGCCTAGTCTGCCAGGTGACAGGGGCAGCAGCGGATAGCAATGTTGCGCGGTTAACTGTCACCGTATTCCGTTATATGAAGGCTTATGCGGATTTTAGTATCCGCTCGAAGCCTCAAGCTATCGACATCACCGCGAGCGACGAGATGCCCAAGCGGCAATTTGCACCTCCATCGTCAGCAGATGGTGTTGGGCTTAATCTGTCCTACACGATCAATTTGAACCTGCCGGCCACTGCTGATCAGGCAGTCTTCAACGCAATTTTCAGAAGCCTCCGGGAGCATCTTCTGAATGGCCAGTAGAGATGTTCTCGACAAGATAAAGGCTTTCGGTATGACCAACCAGTTGGTCACAGGAGAGTTGTCACAAATCGAGCGGACCCACGACATTGTACTGGGGCATGTCCCACCTGTAGTTGAGGCGGAAGAGCGCGACTATTATCCGCAGCTTGATGCGGCGGCGCGGGCTGAAGCGGCCCGTATGGCCCGACATTATGAGGTCTTTTATGCACTTGAGCGGACGATTCGTGCCCTCGTCAATCAGACACTTGAAGAAGCGGATGGAACTGCCGATTGGTGGGCCGGAACCAGAGCGGCCGCCCACACAAAAAGTGAGGTCGAGCAGCGGATACAGAAGGAGCTTCATGCAGGCGTTAGTCGTAGGTCAGACGATGCGTTAGATTACACGACGTTTGGCGAGCTTGCGCAGATCATTACCGGAAACTGGGCGGTCTTTGGCGCGTTATTTACTAGTAAATCTGCTGTTGAAAGAGTTCTAACTAACTTAAACGCCATCAGAAATCCTATCGCTCATTGCTGCGCAATGGGCGACGATGAGGAAATCCGCCTGCGGCTGGCTGTCCGTGACTGGTTTCGCTGCATGGAAGTCGCCCGCTGACGCCAAAGATCACTGCATTCTCCTACGCCTAACCGCCATCAGGATCTTTGTAGGTACCGCGCGGCGGGGAAGCGGCACTTGTTGATTTGCAGAGTAAGATGAGCTGGAGCAGAGGCTCGACAGCCAAGCCAAAGTGCCCCAAAGCCCCCCAACAAAAAAGGGGACGGCGATTGCTCGCCATCCCCCGGAATGCTCCGGCGAGCGGGCTTTGCGGCCCGCCTCCGTTCGATCAGCGCGAGTAGAACTCGATGACCAGGTTCGGTTCCATCTGCACCGCATAGGGCACGTCCGTCAGCGTCGGCGTGCGGGTGTAGGTGGCGGTCGACTTGCCGTGGTCGACGTCCAGATAATCCGGCACGTCGCGCTCGGCGAGCTGGGCCGATTCGAGCACGATGGCGAGCTGGCGCGAGCTCTCCTTGACCGCGACGACGTCACCCGGCTTGACCTGGTAGGACGCGATGTTGACGCGCTTGCCGTTGACCGTGATGTGGCCATGGTTGACGAACTGACGGGCGGCGAAGACCGTCGGCACGAACTTGGCGCGGTAGATCACGGCATCCAGGCGGCGCTCGAGCAGGCCGATCAGGTTCTCGCCCGAGTCGCCCTTCAGGCGGATCGCCTCGGCGTAGTAGCGGCGGAACTGCTTCTCGGAGATCGAGCCGTAATAGCCCTTCAGCTTCTGCTTGGCGCGCAGCTGCGTGCCGAAGTCGGACGGCTTGCCCTTGCGGCGCTGGCCGTGCTGGCCGGGGCCGTATTCGCGGCGGTTGACCGGAGACTTCGGGCGGCCCCAGATGTTCTGACCGAGACGGCGGTCAATCTTGTATTTCGCCTCATGGCGCTTCGACATATCGCGTGTCCTCGTGAGTTCGCGAGTTGAGGACCGCGCCCTCCTGCTCTCCCGCATGGGGCGGGAGCGACAGATCCGGCTTCCGAAGACAACGGATCACGGGTGCGGAAAAAGCCACGCGGGCCTTTTGGGCCCGCGCGACGCCGGCTTAGAACCATGTGGGGCCGAGTTTGTCAAACCCCAGGGGCGGTCGGGGCTGTCTTCTCGCCACCTCCAGCTTCAATCGTGCGTCATCCTGGACTTCGCGCAGCGAAGGCCGGGATCCATCGGAGGGCGTCGAGGCCTCCGATGGATCCCGGTCGACCTGCGGTCGCCCAGGATGACGGGGAGGTGGTGGGTAGGCTGGGAGCGGGCCCGTCAATTCCTATACATGGCGCCCCTGCGCGCGGTGGCCTCGCGCGGGGGCTTGCGACCTGCCACGATCCGGCCCGCTCGATTCCGACTGAAGGTACCGCCATGGCCCTCGCCACACCGCCCGTCCAGGACAATGCCTATGCCGCCGCGCTCGCGCTGCTCGACCGCGCGCCGCTGATCGACGGGCATAACGACCTGCCTTACGTCATCCGGCTCGACCGCACGGCGAAGGGCGATGTCGGCCTCTACGACCTGACCAAGGTCCATGAGAAGGGCGACACCGACATCCCGCGCATGCAGGCGGGCAAGCTCGCGGCGCAGTTCTTCGCGGCCTATGTCCCGCCCAAGCAGCGCAACCCGGCCGGCTTCGCACTCGCGCAGATCGCGCTGATGCGCGACATCCTCAAGCGCCATGCCGACGTGTTCCGACCGGGATTGAGCGCCGCCGATGTGCTCGCGGCCAAGGCGGAGGGGCGGATCGCGCTGTTCATGACGATCGAGAACGGCACGGCGCTGGACGGCGAGCTCGACGCACTCGACGCCTATTTCGACCTCGGCGTGCGGCTGATGACGCTCTGCCACAACGACAGCCATGACTGGTGCGATTCCGCCACCGACGCGCCCCGCAACAACGGGCTCAGCGCCTTCGGCCAGCAGGTGATCGGCAGGATGAACCGGCTCGGCATGGTCGTCGACCTCGCCCATGTCTCGCCCAAGGTGATGCACGACACGCTCGACGTGACGCGGGCGCCCGTCGTCTGGTCGCATTCCAACGCTTTTTCGCTCTGCGACCATCCGCGCAACGTCCCTGACGACGTGCTCGACCGCGTCGCGGGCAATGGCGGCGTGGTGATGGCGACCTTCGTGCCGGACTTCATCAGCCAGGCCTCGCGCGACTGGCACCGCCCGGCAAAGGACCAGTACGGCAAGAGCCCCGAGGGGATCGACCATGTGAAGGTCGAGGCCGATCTCGCCGCCAAGGCGGGGCCGAAGCCGAAGGCGACGCTAACGCAGTATTGCGACCATCTCGACTATCTGGCCAAGCGCATCGGCCACGACCATGTCGGCATCGGTTCGGATTTCTTCGGCTGGATCAACCCCGACGGGCTGGAGGATACCAGCGTCTTCCCGGCGCTGGTGGCGGAGCTGATCCGGCGCGGTTGGTCGGAAGGCGATCTCGAAAAGCTTGCCGGCGGCAACACGCTGCGGGTGCTGCGGGCGGTCGAGGCGGCGGCGGGCTAAGGACGTCAGCGTACCGTCATGGTCGGGCTTGTCCCGACCATCCACGTCTTCCTTCGTCGCGGGCAGTGTTCAAGACGTGGATGCTCGCCACAAGGGCGAGCATGACGGTTCAGGCTTGACCCTGTGCCTCCTTGGGGCGATTCCCCGGTCGCTCCCGCGCTCCGCGGGCGACGACGAGACAGAGCATGACCGGTTCCGGTACCGACCGCACGCGCCCCCCCGTCACGGCTCCGGCCCCGGTCATCATCCTGGTCGAGCCGCAGATGGCCGAGAATATCGGCATGTGCGCGCGGGCGATGGCGAATTTCGGCCTCTCCGAGATGCGGCTGGTGGCGCCGCGCGACGGCTGGCCGAGCGGCGGGGGGCTGAAAAAGGGCGCGACCTCGGCGGCCTCGGGCGCGACGCATATCCTGGAGAACGCCAGGCTCTTCCCGAGCGCGGCGGAGGCGATCGCGGATCTGAACTTCGTGCTGGCGACGACGGCGCGCGAGCGCGGCCAGATGAAGCGCGTGGTCACGCCGGCCGAGGCGATGCCGCCGCTGGCGCAGCGGATCGCAAGCAGCGAGCGCGTCGGCATCCTGTTCGGGCGCGAGCGGATCGGTCTCACCAACGAGGAGATCTCCTTTGCCGATGCGATCCTGACCTTCCCGGTCAATCCGGCCTTCGCCTCGCTCAACCTCGCCCAGGCGGTGCTGCTCGTCGGCTATGAATGGTTCAAGGCGACAAACGGCGAGCCGCCCTTCCGCGAGAACAACCCCTCGCCGCCGGCGACGCGGGCCACCGTCCTGTCCATGTTCGACTATCTCGAAGGCGAACTCGACCAGTGCGGCTTCTTCCCGCCCGGCAAGAAGCAGATCATGACCGCCAATCTGCGCGACATCCTGCATCGGCTGGAGATGACGGAGCAGGAGGCGCGGACACTGCGCGGCGTGTTCAAGTCGCTGACCGAGGGGCCGCGGCGGCGGGGGGCGCCGAAGGCGGGCGAGGACGGGCCGGGGGCCTGACCGCCGCAGGAGAGCGACGATGCCCGTGCCGATGGAATACCGCCTCGCCTCACAGGATTTCGAGCGCTTCCTGGCCGAGGTCGCGGAGGCCACGGGACTCGCCACGCGCAACCAGGCCTATACGACGACGCAAGCGGTGCTGCTGGCCTTCCGGCGGCGGCTCGACGTGACGCAGGCCATCGCCTTCGCGCAGGTGCTGCCGGCGATGCTGCGCGCGCTCTTCGTGATGGACTGGGACCCGCAGGAGCCACGCGTCACGGGCTGGGACCGCGCCGCGATGACCGAGGAGGTGCGCCGCCTGCGCATCGACCACAACTTCTCGCCCGAGAGCGCGATCGCCGATGTGGCGCGGGTGCTGCGCGGCCATGTCGATGCGGCCGCCTTCGCGCGGTGTCTCGCCACCTTGTCGCCGGAGGCGCAGGCGTTCTGGGCGGCCGGATAGGGCTCCAACGACAACGGCCGGCCCCGAAGGGCCGGCCGGCGACGTGTCCCGGGTCTCGAAACGCAGGCTCGTCAGAACTGGTACTTCATCGTCGCCTTCACCGTGCGGCCGGGCTCGGTGTAGTAGTCGCGGGCCTGGGCGAGGACGCCGGTGGGCACGTTGACCGCGTCCCAGTATTTGCGGTCGAAGATGTTGTAGACGCCGATCTGGAGCTCAAGGTCGGCGATCTGCGGCAGCGGCTTCCACCAGGCGGTGGCGTTGAAGATCGCATAGCCCGGCGCCTTGAAGCCCTGGGTCGCGCCGGTGGTGGCGGCGACGTCGTTGCGGGCGGAGGCGAGCTTGGTCGAAACCTCGGCGCCCCAGCGCTCCGTGCCATAGGCGATGGCCACGATGCCCTGCATCGGCGGGATCGAGTTCAGATAGGTGTTGTCGTCCTTGTTCTTGCCGCGGGTGTAGGCGAAGGAGCCGCGCACCAGCCAGTTCTCGGCGAAGGCGTATTGCATGTTCGCCTCGAAGCCCTGGATCTCGGCCCGCGTGATGTTGCGGAAGCTGGTGATGCCGCCCTGCGGGTAGAGCCCGCCGACGCCCGGCGCCTGGGTTTGCACCTGCTCGATGAAGTTGCGGTAGTTGGTGTGGAAATAGGTGAACGAGCCGCCGAAGGCCTTGTCGCCGAAGCGGACGCCGACATCGATGCCGTTGCCGGTCTCGGGGCGCAGATCGGCGTTGCCGGTGCGCAGATAGGTCGTCGGCGAGCCGAAGCGGCCATAGAGTTCGTTGGCGGTCGGGGCGCGGAAGGTCTTGGCCCATTGCGCGAAGACGGTGACGTCCTTGAACCAGGGCGTATCCTTCAGCACCTCGTATTCGAGGCGGATGCGCGGCGACCAGGCCGAGTCGCTCGAGGCGGCGGGCAGGCCGGTCGGGCGCGAGGCGCTGTTGGTATAGGCCGGCGTGTATTGCGGCTTCTCCTCATACCAGTCGTAGCGCAGGCCGGGGGTGATGCGCAGGCGGTTCTGCAGCAGGCCGATCTCGTCCTGGATGTAGAAGCCGGCGAGGCGCCCGTCGACCTTGGGCTGCTCGGACTGGTTGGTGGGGATGTTGTTGCAGGTCGTGAAGGCGCCCGTGTAGATGCCGGTCGCCGGACGGGTGGGGCAGGCGTCGGAGCCGGCGCTGTACTGCTCCAGGCTCGACATGCGCAGCTCGGTGCCGGCGATGACCTTGTGCGTCAGCATCCCGGTGTTGAAGTTCTTGATGACGTGGCCGTTGAAGCCGTAGGCGGTCTCTTCGTTCTCGTTGTCCCGGGCATAGAGCCCGACGATGCTGGTGTAGCGATAGGCGTTGGTCAGGTCGTTGCGCTTCAGCCGCTGCCAATAGGCGACGGCATGGGCCTCGTCGAAGAAGGAGCCCGGCATCTTGTAGTCGTAGCTCAGCGAGACGCGGTCGCGCTGGACGTCCTCGCCGGTGCGATAGGCGCCGGGCCGGTAGTTGCCGGTGAGCGAGACCGAGTTGTCGCGGTTGTCGATCCGGTCCGAGCGCTTGAAGGTCTCGGCGGTCAGGCCGAAGCGATGCGCCTGGTCGTTGGAGTACTGATAGATCTTGGCGAGGAAACTGTACTGGTCGAAGTCGCGCGGGTTCGGCGCGGTGCGGGCGGCGCCGATCGTCTTGACCGTGCCGCCGCTGTCGGTCTCGTGGCCGTTGCGGAAGCCGCCCTGGATCAAGGCCCAGGTGTTGTTGAAGCGCGCCGCGGCGGCGGCGCTGCCGAAGACGGCCTGGTCGGCGCTGTCGAAGCCGGTCTTGGCAAGGGCGCCATAGCTGCGGCCGTTGCGGATGAGGTCCTCCGGATCGAGCGTGCGCACCGCCAGCACGCCGCCGAGCGAGCCGGCGCCGATCGTGCTGCCGCCGCTGGGGCCGCGCAGCAGGTCCAACGTCGAGAGCGAGTCGAAGTCGAAGGCCGTGCCGCCGCTGCGGTTGATCCGCGTGTCGATCAGGAAGGGCTGGCGGATGCCGTCCACCGTCGTCAGCACGCGCGCACCGTCGAGACCGCGAATGTTGAGGCTGTTGTTCTGGCGGTTGAAGGTGATGCCGGCCTCGACGCGGGTCGAGAGGTCGCTCAGGCTCTGGACCTGCTGGCGGTCGAGCTGCTCGCGTGTCGTGCGCGTCGTGGTCGGACCGGCGACGAGCGCCTGGCCCGGCGCGGCACCTTCGACGGTGATCTGGTCGAGCAGGACGGGCGCCTCGGCGGCAGAAGCGGGCGCCGTTGTGCGGCCGCGGTTTTGCTGTTGCGCGAGAACCGGCGTCGCCAGCAGCAGCGCCGCAAGCGTTCCCAGCGCGACACCCTCGCGCAACCTGACTGAAGAGATCTCCATCGCCTTTGACCCACCCTTGCCGACGCAGGCGGCCGGAGCCGTCGCGCGCGTTACGTTTAAAATGAATATAAACAAGGCCTTATACGCTCGATAAGGCTGTCTTCGGATATTGTCCGAGTCGAAGACTGTCAATCATCTGCCATCGAAAGCACATAATCCGATGCGACCAAGACACAGTCGTGAAATCGCTCCAATGAAATCTTCTTTTTACATTGTTCTAAAGAAAGGCCCCGGATCGCGCAGTGTGATGCTCATGCCCTCCCGATCTCGTGAACGGCTGTGCCACCGGGGCGGACATGTTCCTGTTGCAACGCAAGGGCAGGGTCCCAACATGAGCGTCTGAACCGGACGCTCCTCCGCCATGCTCGACCGCCGCACCATGTTGACAGGATCTGCCGCGATGGCGGCCGCGCTGACGTTGTCGCCGGGCCAGGGCCATGCCGCCGAGGCCGATGTGATCGTCATCGGCGCCGGCGCGGCCGGTATCGCCGCCGCTCATGACCTCAAGGCCGCGGGCCGCAAGGCCATCGTGCTGGAGGCGCGGAGCCGGGTCGGCGGACGGGCCTTTACCGATGCTTCGCTGGGGCCGGCCTATGACGCCGGCGCGATGTTCATCCACTGGGCCGAGCGCAACCCCTGGGTCCAGATCGCGCGCGATCTCGGCGTCGCGACCTCCGACGAAACCTGGGGCGGCGGATTTCGCGTCTTCGCGGGCGGTCAACCGATGGCCGATGCCGACCGGCAGCGGCGCCGCGGCGCCTTCGGGCAGATCGACCGGCGGCTGGAAACGGTCGATCTGACGAAGCGCGATCTCTCGATCCGCGATCTGCTGGGCGATCTCGGTCCGGATCTGGCGCCGATCGCCTCGTCCGGGCTCTTGCTCTCGATCGGCGAGGAGTCGGAGCGAATTTCGGCGCGCGACTATCAACGGCTGTGGGCGGGCGAGGATCTCCTCGTTCCATCGGGCTATGGCAACCTGGTTGCGCGGCACGGGGCCGGGCTCGACATCCGGCTCAACCAGCCTGTCAGCGAGATCCGCTGGGACGGGCCGGGCGTGAGCGTGACGACGCCGTCGGGCATGCTGCGGGCGCAGGCCTGCATCGTCACGGTGCCGGTCGGCGTGCTCAAGGCCGGTGCGATCCGCTTTACGCCCGCGCTACCGGCCCGCACCCGCGATGCCCTCGACGGGATCGGCATGGGGGCGCTGACCAAGATCGCGCTGAAGGTCGAGGGCAATCGCTTCGGCATTTCGCCGGGCACCAGCTTCCTGGAGGCCGGCTCGCCGAAGCGGCTGATGAATTTCGACCTGTTCCCGGACGACAAGGACCTGATCGTCGCCTTCTGCGGCGGCGATCACGCGCGTGAGTTGTCGCTGGCGGGGCCGGGCGCCGCGCGCGACCATCTGACGACGCTGCTGTCGGCGATGATCGGTTCCGACATCCGCAAGGCTGTGACCGGCATCTCCTTCCCGGCCTGGTGGACCGACCCGTTCTCGCGCGGCTCCTATTCGGTCTGTCTGCCGGGCCGGGAGGCGGCGCGTGAGCAGTTGGCCGAGCCGATCGGCGGGCGCCTCTTCATCGCCGGCGAGGCCACCGCCGGCGGCGGCGCCATGACCGTCGGCGGGGCGACGCTGGCTGGGCGCGCAGCGGCAGCGGCCGTGGCGCGGATCAAGGCCTGAGGCGCCGCTACAGCACCAGTTCCCAATTCTGGCCGACGAGGTCCTGGCCGAAGGAGTGGTGTTTCTCTTCGGCGATCAGCTTGAATCCCTCGGCGATGTAGATCGCGCGGGCCGCATGCAGGATGTCGTTGGTCCAGAGCTGCATGCGCCGGTAGCCGGCCGTCCGCGCGAAGCGGATCGCCTCGCGCACCAGTGCCTTGCCGAGGCCGAGCCCGCGCCCCGGCCGGTCGACGATGACCATGCGCAGCTTCGCGGTCTCGTCGCTCTCGCGCACCACGAAGGCCGAGCCGAGGATCTGCCCGTCACGCTCGGCGATTAGTCCCTGTTCCAGGCCGGGGCGGAATTCGCGCAGGAAGCCGGCCGCGATCTCGGCGACGAAGGCCTCGAATGCGATGTCCCAGCCATAATCCTCGGCATAGATCCGGCCATGGGCCGCGATCACCCAGCCGACATCTCCGGGGCGGTGAGGGCGGATGACGGGCGTCGGGCCCTGCGCTGCGAAGGCTCCCGAAAGCAGCGTCTCGGCTTCGGTCAGCGCCGCGACGAGTCGGGCGCGTCCCGGCTCGTCGAGCGCGCGCAGCCGATCGGCGGCCTCCGCCTGCGAAGCCTCGTCGAGCGGGCGGAAGACGGCGTGTCCGGCCTCGCTCAGGCGCAATGCGAGGGCGCGGCCATCGGCGGTCGAGCGCTCTCGCAGCAGCCAGCCTTCCGCGGCGAAACGTTTGAGGATGCGCGAGAGATAGGCGGGGTCGAGCCCGAGCGCCTTCGCCAGATCGCTGGCGCGCCAGCCGTCGCGCGTGGCGAGTTCATAGAGAAGGCGGGCTTCGGTCAGGGTGAAACCCGAGCCCAGCAGGCTGCCACCCAACGCGCCCACGAAGCGCGTATGGAAGCGGTTGAAGCGGCGCAGCGCCGAGACGGCATAGGCGAGATCGGACATGGCGGCCCCTCCGCCTTCCATCACATTCAGGATTATGGACTCAGTCAACTAAATTCACCGCAGCGCCTTTGCGGTTTCTTGACGGTCCCTTAACCGGGCTCTGGCGGAATCGCCGCCTTCGTCACGCTCCCGGGCCGCTCGCGCATGCAGGTCGATCTCCTGGCCGGAACCACGCATCGTCCCGCCGTGCTGGCGCGGCCGGTGCCCACCATCCTCGTCTTCGATTCAGGGCTTGGCGGGCTGACCGTGCTGGCGCGCGTGACGGAAGCCTGCCGCGGCGCCGATATCGTCTATGCCGCCGACGATGCCGGCTTCCCCTATGGCCGGCTGGAGGAGGGGGCGCTGGTCGCCCGCGTGCTGGCGGTGATGGAGCGGCTGGTCGCGCGCCATCGTCCCGACCTCGTGGTGATCGCCTGCAACACCGCTTCGACGCTGGTGCTGCCGGCGCTGCGGGCGCGTTTCGCCATTCCCTTCGTCGGCACCGTGCCGGCGATCAAGCCGGCGGCTGCCGCCACACGCTCGGGCCTCATCTCGGTGTTGGCGACGCCGGGCACGGTGGCACGCGACTACACGCGCGGGCTGGTCTCGACCTATGCCGGCGGCTGCGACGTGACGCTGGTCGGCGCGACCGGGCTCGCCGCGCTGGCCGAAGCCGCGTTGAGGGGCGAGCGGGTGGAGGATGACGCCGTCGCCGCCGAGATCGCGCCCTGTTTCGTCGAGCGGGAGGGGCGCCGCACCGATGTGGTGACGCTCTCCTGCACACATTACCCGCTGCTGCTGGAGCCGATGCGGCGCGTCGCGCCCTGGCCGGTGGAGTGGCTCGACCCCGCGCCGGCGATCGCGCGGCGGGTCCTGCAGCTGCTCGGGCCCGAGGTCGCCGCCGAGCGGGCCGGCGGGCACGAGGCGATCGCCGTCTTCACCGCGGGCGTGGGCATCACCGGCCCGCTGCGGATCGCGCTGGCGGGCCGCGGGCTGGCGGAGGTGCTGATCGAGCCGCTGCCGCTCGTCAGCTGAGGCCGGGCCTCAGGCGAAGCGAGCCGGGGCAAACGGCGTCGGATCGACGAAGACCTTCTGGCCCGTGACCATCTCCGCGATCATGCGGCCGGTGACGGCGGCCAGCGTCAGCCCGTGATGCGCGTGGCCGAAGGAGAACCACAGGCCCTTGTGCTTCAGCGCCGGGCCGATGATCGGCATCATGTCGGGCGTGCAGGGGCGGCGGCCGAGCCAGGGCTCGGGATCGATCCGCTCGCCGAGCGGGAAGAGGGCGCGCGCGATCGGCTCGGCGCGCTCGAGCTGAACCGGCGTCTTGGGCGCGTCGCGATCGGCGAATTCGGCACCGGTGGTCAGGCGGATGCCCTGCTGCATCGGCGCGAGGAAATAGCCGCGCTCGGTATCGAGCACCGGGTGGTTCAGCACCGCATTAC
This sequence comes from Methylobacterium sp. CCH7-A2, assembly GCF_001557075.1. NCBI lineage: Bacteria > Pseudomonadati > Pseudomonadota > Alphaproteobacteria > Hyphomicrobiales > Methylobacteriaceae > Methylobacterium > Methylobacterium sp. CCH7-A2. Next base: position 28,789 of record NZ_LSKN01000103.1, on the reverse strand, counting down.
CCTGCGCCTTGTAATGCATGTGGTAGCCGCGCTTGACCGCCAGCGGCAGGTTGTAGCCGAGCCTGCGGGAGAGCACGTCGGCCCAGGGGCCGAGCGCGACGACGACGTCGCGGGCTTTGGCCGTAGTGCCGTCGGCGAGTGTGACTCTCCACTCCGCGCCGTCCTGCGCGAGCGTGCCGGCATCGCCGAGCGCGAGCCTGCCGCCAAGTTCCTCGAAGCGCGCGACATAGGCCTTGGAGAGGCCGAGCGGGTCGATCACCGTGACCGGATCCGTCCAGTGCAGGCCGCCGACGAGGCTGTCATGGTCGAGATGCGGCTCCTCGGCCTTCAGCGTCTCCTTGTCGAGGGCCTTGTAGTTGAGGCCGAAATCCCGGTTCCAGCGCGCGGCCTCGGCCAGGCGCTCGTCCTGCTGGGCGGTGGTGCGGAACACCTTCATCCAGCCCTTCCGGCGCAAAAGCCCGGTCGCACCGGCCTCCTGCGCGAGCGCATCATGCTCGCTGACGCAATGCTCGATCAGGGTGGCGTATTTGTGCGCGATCGCCTCGTGCTGGGAGGCGCGCGAATGCATCCAGTAGGACCAGAGGAAGGGCGCGAGCTTGGGGATCGCGCTCCAGTGGTAATGCGCGTCGATGGTGTTGTTCATCGCATAGCGGATCAGCGCGCCGAAATCATGCGGGAAGCCGTAAGGGTAGACGCCCTCGCGCTGGATCAGGCCGGCATTGCCGTAGCTGGTTTCCTCGCCCGGCGCGCGCTTGTCGACGAGCAGGACCGAGCGGCCCGCTTTCTGCAGGTGCAGCGCCACGGAAATCCCGACGATGCCTGCCCCGAGAACGATCGTATCCGTCGCCATCACCCGCTCCTCACCGCGAAACCCGCACAAAAATAGCCGTTCGGCGCGGCTTGTCAGCGGCACGACCGGATTTTGCGTGGTTGCGCCTGAAGTTTCGCAAGATTTGCGCCAGCGGCATCCACTGCGTCCGTACAAGCCGGCAAACGGCCTTTCTGGCGCAATTTCCTGCGCACGCAGAGGGGGGCTGCCGCGGTGGCGGGTGACGGACGGCTGTCGATCGGTCAGTGTCGCGCTTCGTCCGGCCGTCCGAGTCTCCCCGTCTCCATGCTCATGCGCATCGCCGCTTCACTGGCTTCCGGACTCGCCTGGCTCGGGCGCTACGGCACGCAAGGGTTCGCGCTGTCGATCTTTCTGGGGCTGGCGTTGCCGCAGTTTTCGGCGGCCGCGCGGCCGCTGCTGCCGGTGACGATCTTCTGCTTCACCACCATCGTGTTCATGCGCGCGGATCTGCGGATCATCGCGGGCCTGCTGCGCAGCCCGGGGCGGCTGATCCTGACCTGCCTGTGGATGGTGGCGGCACCCGTCGTGCTGATCGGCGGGGCCTTCCTGCTCGTCGGGCGGGACGCCATCGACCCCGGCCTGCTGCTCGGGCTGGCGATCCTGGCCGCGGCGCCGCCGATCATGTCCTCGCCCGCGGTGGCGATCCTCTACGGTTTCGAGCCGTCGCTGATCATTGCCGGCGTCATCATCACCACCGTGGCGAGCCCGATCGTCGCGCCGATGCTGGTGGAAGTGCTGGCGGGCGCCGCTGTGCCGCTCGACCGCTGGGTGCTGACGCTGCGGCTGCTGCTCTTCGTCGGCGGCGGCATGGCGGCGGCCTCGTTTCTGCGCTGGGCGCTCGGCATGGCGCGCATCAAGGCGATGAAGGCCAATCTCGATGGTTTCGGGGTGCTGATGTATTTCGTCTTCGCGATCGCCGCGATGGACGGCGTCACGAACGCCGCTTTCGACAACCCGTTCCGTGTCGGCGGCTTCCTCGCCTGTGCCTTCGCCGTCTCGATTGTGGGGCTCGTCCTCAGCTACGGCGCGCTGCGCTTCCTGCGCCGCTCGGAGCGCTTCATGGTCGGATATGGCGCGGGCCAGCGCAACATGGGCATGATCGTCGCCGCGCTGGGGGCCGGCGTGCCGCCCTCGACCTTCCTCTTCTTCGCGCTGGCGCAGTTCCCGATCTATCTGATGCCGTGGATCCTCAGTAGCTTCGCGGCCCGCATCCGCCGCGACGAGGCGGCTGCTGACGGCGCCTGACGTCCGGTCCTGCGAAGGTCGCTCCGTTGCATCGGAGTTGCCCCATGATCACCCTCTATAGCGGCCCGCTCAGCCTGTTCTCGTGGAAGGTCGAGATTGCGCTGCGCGAGAAGGGGCTGCGCTTCGAGCGGGTGATGGTCCCCTTCAACCAGACGACCGGCTACGACCCGAAGCATCCCGAGGTGCTGGCGCTCAATCCCAAGGGCCAGGTGCCAGTGCTCAGCGATGCCGGGCTCGTGCTCTACGACTCGACGGTGATCATCGAATATCTCGACGAGGCCTATCCCGAGATCCCGCTCTATCCGGGCAGCCCGGCCGAGCGGGCCCAGTGCCGGCTCGACGAGCTCTTCGCCGACGAGATCCTGCTGCAGGCGCTGAAGCCGCTGATGCACCGCACCGGGCCGCGGCCCGCCGACCCGGCGCGGCGGGCGGCGCAGGAGGCGGATGCGCTGATCGCGGAGGAGACGCTCGCCGGCCATCACGCCCGGCTGGAGGAGCGGCTGGCGGGGCGGGCATTTTTCGGGCCAGTGCTCTGCGCCGCCGACATCACCCTGTTCATGGGCCTGCTCTTCGGGCGGCGGCTGGGCGGGCCGTCCTTCGCCGGCCATCCTGGCCTGTCGGGCTGGTTTTCGCGGCTGGGCGAGCGGCCGGCCTTCGCGCTGGCCGCCTCCGAGATCGCGGAAGCGGATCGGCGGCTCTCCGTGCCGGTCGCGATGCGCTGAACACGTCCCCCCGGTTGCGGGGGCGGGGCTGCGAATCCGCAATTCCCTTCGCCGGGCCCATGCTTTAAACCGCGCGGCATGAGCGCCCCCATCCGCATCGCCCCCTCGATCCTCTCGGCCGACTTCTCGAAGCTGGGCGAGGAGGTGCGCGCGATCGATGCCGCCGGCGCCGACTGGATCCATTGCGACGTGATGGACGGGCATTTCGTGCCCAACATCACCTTCGGGCCGGATGTGCTGAAGGCGATCCGCCCGCACACGACCAAGTTCTTCGACGTGCATCTGATGATCGCGCCGGTCGACCCCTATGTCGAAGCCTTCGCCAAGGCCGGCGCCGACCTGATCTCCTTCCATGTCGAGGCTGGCCCGCATCCGCACCGGACGCTGCAGGCGATCAAGGCGCAGGGCAAGCAGGCCGGCATCGTCCTCAATCCCGGTACGCCGGCGGCCATGGTCGAGCCGCTGCTGGACGATCTCGACCTGATCCTGCTGATGACCGTCAATCCGGGTTTCGGCGGGCAGAGCTTCATTCATTCCGTGCTGCCGAAGATCGCGCAGGTGAGGGCGCTGATCGGCGAGCGGCCGATTTCGCTGGAGATCGACGGCGGGGCGACGGTCGAGACCGCGCCCCTGGCGGCCAAGGCCGGCGCCGACGTCATCGTCGCGGGCTCGGCCGTGTTCAAGGGCGGGCCTTCCGCCTATGCCGGCAATATCGCCGCGATCCGCAAGGCGGCCGAAGCCGCGCGGGGCGATTGGGTTTGAGACGTCAAAGGTTCGAGTCATCCCGGGCGACCGCAGGGAGACCCGGGATCCATTCCGGAACGGTTCCGGCATGGATCCCGGGTCTGCGCTTCGCTCCGCCCGGGATGACGTCGAGGATGTAATGGAAGGTCGAGCATGATCCCGCGCTATTCCCGCCCCGAGATGGTCGCCATCTGGGAGCCGCAGACGCGGTTCCGGATCTGGTTCGAGATCGAGGCGCATGCCACCGACAAGCTGGCCGAGCTCGGCGTGGTGCCAAAGGAGGCCGCCGCGACGATCTGGGCCAAGGCGAAGGATGCCACCTTCGACGTCGCCCGGATCGATGAGATCGAGCGCGTCACCAAGCACGACGTCATCGCCTTCCTGACCCATCTGGCCGAGATCGTCGGCCCCGAGGCGCGCTTCGTCCACCAAGGCATGACGTCGTCGGACATCCTCGACACGACGCTCTCGGTGCAGCTGGCGCGCGCCACCGATATTCTCATCGCCGATGTCGACGCGCTCCTGGCCGCCATCAGGCGCCGCGCCTTCGAGCACAAATTCACCCCGACGATCGGCCGCTCGCACGGCATCCATGCCGAGCCGGTGACCTTCGGGCTCAAGCTCGCCCAGGCTTATGCCGAGTTCGACAGGTGCCGCGCGCGTCTTGTTGCGGCCCGCGCCGAAATCGCGACCTGCGCGATCTCGGGCGCCGTCGGCACGTTTGCCAATATCGACCCGAGCGTGGAAGCCTATGTCGCCGAGAAGATGGGGCTCTCCGTCGAGCCGGTCTCGACGCAGGTGATCCCGCGCGACCGGCATGCGATGTATTTCGCCACGCTGGGCGTCGTCGCCTCCTCGATCGAGCGGCTGGCGACCGAAATCCGCCATCTCCAGCGCACCGAAGTCTATGAGGCCGAGGAGTTTTTCTCGCCGGGCCAGAAGGGCTCCTCGGCGATGCCGCACAAGCGCAACCCGGTGCTGACCGAGAACCTGACGGGTTTGGCCCGCCTCGTGCGCGGCATGGTCGTGCCGGCGCTGGAGAACGTCGCGCTCTGGCATGAGCGCGACATCTCGCATTCGAGCGTCGAGCGCATGATCGGCCCCGACGCCACCGTGACGCTCGATTTCGCCCTGGCGCGGCTGACGGGCGTCGTCGACAAGCTGCTGATCTACCCCGCCAACATGCGCCGCAATCTCGACAGGCTCGGCGGCCTGCACAACTCGCAGCGCGTGCTGCTCGCCCTGACGCAGGCCGGCGCGAGCCGCGAGGACAGCTATGCGATGGTCCAGCGAAACGCGATGCGGACCTGGGAGCATGGCGAGGACTTCCTCACCAACCTCAAGGCCGATGCCGACGTCACCGCACGGCTCTCGGACGCCGAGCTCGAGGCGATGTTCGACGAGGGCTACCACTTCAAGCATGTCGACACGATCTTCGCCCGGGTGTTCGGGGAGGGGTGATTGAGTCCCGAGCGGGCGGCCATTACAGTTGTGGCATGCAGATGACCGTGACCGAGGCGCGCAGGCGCTGGAGCGAATTGCTCGACCGGGTGGAGCGCGGCGAGACGATCTCCGTGTCGCGACGCGGCAAAGTCGTCGCGACCTTCGTACCGGAGCGGACCCCCGAGCCGGTTTCAGCGAAGCGCCCCGAGCCGGAGACGGGCCGGGCCGTCTGAACGCATGAAAACCTCCGACACCGACATTCTCATCGTTCCCGGCTGGTCCGGCTCGGGGCCCGATCATTGGCAGAGCCGCTGGGTCGCCAAGCTCTCGACCGCGCGGGTGGTCGAGCAGGAGGACTGGCATGTGCCGTCGCGGCTCTGGGCGGAGCGCATCGTCGCGGCGGTGCGGGCGGCGACGCGGCCGGTCGTGCTGGTCGGGCATTCCTGCGGCGTCAGCGCGATTGCGCATGCCGCCGAGCATCTCCACCCCGGCGAGGTGGCGGGAGCCTTTCTGGTGGCGCCCGCGGCCGAGCGGGCCAAGCGCGATTTGCCTGGCATGACGCCGGCTTTCGCCGCCCACCGGCGCGAGACGCTGCCTTTCCGCAGCGTGCTGATCGCCAGCAGCAACGATCCCTACTGCACGCCGGATGAGGCGAAGGAACTGGCCGAGGCCTGGGGTTCCGAATTCGTCGACGCCGGCGAGAGCGGGCACCTCAACACCGAATCCGGCCATGGCCCCTGGCCCGATGGCCTGCTGCGTTTCGCGGGCTTTCTCAGGAGCTTGACGGCGGTTCCGCAGAGATCGATTCAAGGCTGATCGACCAGCTGGGTCATCCCGGACAGGCGGGAACGCCGCGCCGATCCGGGATCCATGCCTGAACCGTTCCGGAAGGGATCCCGGGTCTTCGCTTCGCTGCGCCCGGAATGACCTCGCGGATCAGGGAGAGATCGCGCTCAAGGTTGCCCCAAACCAAAACCGCCCCGGCTTTCACCGGGGCGGTCTCGTTTCACGCGCTGAGGCGATCAGTGGTCGAGATCAATTCTCGACATAGGTGATCTTGCCGTCGGCGCCCTTCTTCCAGGTGTACATGGTGTAGTCGGGCCGGGTGATGTCGCCCTTCTTGTCGAAGGCGATGTCGCCGATGACGGTCTTGACCGCCTGGCCGCCGCGCAGCGCCTCGGAGATCTTCTTGGGATCGGTCGAGTTCGCGCGCTTGGCACCCTCGGCCATGATCTGGACGGCGGCGTAGCTATAGAGCGTGTAGGCCTCGGGCTTGAAGTTCTTGGCCTCGAACTTCTTGATGACCGCGGCGGCCTCCGGGCGCTTCTGCGGATCCGGCGGGAAGGTCATCAGCGTGCCCTCGACGCCGGGGCCGCCGATCGTGGCGAACTCGTCGGTGGTGATGCCGTCGCCGGAGATCAGCACGGCCTTGACGCCCTGGTCGCGCATCTGGCGCACGATCAGGCCACCCTCGGTGTGCAGGCCGCCCCAGTAGACGAAGTCGGCGCCGACGGACTTGATCTTCGAGATGAGCGCCGAGAAATCCTTCTCGCCGGCGTTCACGCCCTCATAGAGCACGTCCTTGATGCCGGCCTTGGTCAGGCCCTTGCGGGTCTCGTCGGCCAGGCCCTGGCCATAGGTGGTCTTGTCGTGGATGACCGCGATCTTCTTGTCCTTGAAGTTCTTGGCGATGTAGGCCGCCGCGACCTCGCCCTGCTGGTCGTCACGGCCGCAGGTGCGGAAGACGTTCCAGAGACCGCGCTCGGTGATCTTCGGGTTGGTGGCCGAAGGCGAGATCATCAGGATGCCGTTCTCGGCATAGACTTCCGAGGCCGGCATGGTGACGCCGGAGTTGAAGTGGCCGACCACCCATTTGACGCCGTCACCGACGAACTTGTTGGCGACCGAGACGCCCTGCTTCGGATCGGAAACGTCGTCGCCGACCGTCACGGTGATCTTCTGGCCGAGGACGCCGCCGGCGGCGTTGATGTCCTCGACGGCCTGCTCCGTCCCGTTCTTCAGCTGCGCGCCGAAGGCGGCGTTCGGGCCGGTGATCGGACCGGCGACGCCGAGCTTGATCTGGGCGTTGGCCACGCCGGAGAAAGCGAGGACCGCGCCGAGCGCGATGCTGCTCAACAGCAGTTTCTTCATGAGATGAGACTCCCCTGCATTGTCGTCATGAACGGGCGGTCATTGCTCGCCCGTCTCGGCGCGGATGTCACCGTGGCACGCAGTGTTGCGCGTTTTCCAGGGTCTGTCACGCGTCAAGCTCGCCGCCTTCTCAGGCTAATTCGTCTTTGATTTCAACGCCGGGCCGGGGCTTCCAGCCAAATGGGCCGGTGCGCTCGAAGAGCCAGCGATACTGCGTCGTCATCTGCCTCGCGCGGTGGTAGCGCCAGCCGGCGAAGGCGAAGCCCATGAGGATGATCGTGTCAACGACGTAGTAGTGCAGCGTCAGCAGCGTCGCCTCGAACAGGGCGAAGTGGATGAAGCGGACGACCAGCCCGAGGACGAGGGCGTAGAGCACGAGCTGATAGGTCGGCTTCCAGGTCAGCGCCATGGCGCGCCCCGTCATCCAGGCCAGCCAGCCGCCCATCACCACCGTGACCAGCAGGAAGAGCCAGATCGTCGGTTCTTCGTAGAGGATGCCCTGCATGTCAGTGCCTCCCGCCTTCGAGATAGGCGGCGCGCACCTGCGGATTGGCCAGAAGCTCCTGGCCGGTGCCGCTCATGGTGACGACGCCGTTGACCATGACATAGCCGCGATGGGCGAGCTTGAGCGCATGGAAGGCGTTCTGTTCGACCAGGAAGACGGTGAGCCCCTGGGTGCGGTTGAGCTCGCGGATCGCTTCGAAGATCTGCTTGACGATCAGCGGGGCGAGGCCGAGCGAGGGCTCGTCCAGCAGCAGCAGCTTGGGGCGGGCCATCAGGGCGCGCGCAATCGCGACCATCTGCTGCTCGCCGCCGGAGAGCGTGCCGCCGCGCTGCTGCAGGCGCTCGCGGATGCGCGGGAAGAGAGTGCAGATTCTCTCAAGATCCTCGTCGAAATGGGAGAGGTCGCGCAGCGCCGCCCCCATCTGCAGGTTCTCGAAGACGGTCATGCGTGGGAAGATGCGGCGGCCTTCCGGCGACTGAGCGATCCCCAGCCGCGCGATCAGATGGCTCGGCATCTTCGTGATGTCGCGGCCCTCATAGGTGATCGTGCCCTCGCGGGCCTGCGGATTGCCGAAGATCGTCATCATCAGCGTCGACTTGCCGGCGCCGTTGGCGCCGATCAGCGTGACGATCTCGCCCTGGCGGACGTCCATGTCGACGCCCTTGAGGGCGATGATCTTGCCGTAATAGGTCTTGACGCCGCGCACGCTGAGCAGCGGCTGCCCCTGCGGTGGCTCGGCCGCCTGCGGAGCGGTGGGGTTCTGCACGAGGGTTTCGGTCACGCGATGCCGACCTCCGCTTCGGCGGCCTCGACCTCGTCGTCATCGACGCCGAGATAGGCCGCGATCACCTTCGGATCGGCCTGGACCTCCGCCGGGGTGCCGTCCGCGATCTTGGTGCCGTAATCGAGCACCACGACATGGTCCGAGATCTCCATCACCACCGACATGTCGTGCTCGATCAGCAGCAGCGCCGTGCCGAGATCCTGCCGGATCGAGAGCAGCAGCGTGTTGAGGTCATGGCTCTCTCGCGGATTGAGGCCGGCGGCCGGTTCGTCGAGGCAGAGCAGGACGGGGTCGGTGCACATGGCGCGCGCGATCTCGAGGCGGCGCTGGTCGCCATAGGGCAGGTCGGCGGCGGGGTCGTCGGCGCGGTCGATCAGATTGATCTTCTCGAGCCAGAACTTGGCCTTTTCGATCGCCTCGTTCTCGCGCGCCTTGTAGCCGCCGATGCCGAGCACGCCGAGAAAGGTGTAGCCCGAGGCGACCATCAGCGGGTTGTGCTGCGCGACCAGCAGGTTCTCCAGCACGGTCATGCCGCCGAAGAGCCGGATGTTCTGGAAGGTGCGGGCGACCTTGGCCTTCCACGAGATCTGGAAGTCCGGCATGCGCTCCAGAAGGAAGCTCGCGCCGGAGTCCTGGTTCAGGGTGATCATGCCCTCGGTCGGCTTGTAGAAGCCGGTGATGCAGTTGAAGACCGTGGTCTTGCCGGCGCCGTTGGGGCCGATCAGCGCCGTGATGTCGCCCTTGCGCGCCTCGAAGGAGAGGTCGTTGACGGCGGTGAGGCCGCCGAAGCGCATGGTAACGTGCTCGACCTGGAGCAGGGGGCGGCCCTGGGCCGCGCTTGGTGCGGAAGCGATCGCCATCAGCCGTGCCCCTCCTGGACCATATCGGAGGAGATGGACTTCTTCTCCTTGAGGAAGGCCGTCGGCTCGCGCGTCGAGATCAGGCCGCGCGGCTTCCAGATCATGATCACGACCATCGCGAGGCCGAAGATCAGCATGCGGTATTTGGTCGGGTCGAAATCATTGCCGAAGACGGCCTTCAGCCAGTCCAGTTCGCGCAGCAGCTCCGTGCCGCCGATCATCACGATCGCGGCGATGGCGCAGCCCCAGAGCGAGCCCATGCCGCCGAGCACGACGATCGCCAGGATCACGGCCGATTCCATGAAGACGAAGGATTCCGGCGAGATGAAGCCCTGGCGCGCCGAGAAGAAGGCGCCGGCGAAGCCGCCGAACATGGCGCCGATGGAGAAGGCGGTGAGCTTGGTCGAGGTGGTGTTGATGCCGAGCGAGCGACAGGCGATCTCGTCCTCGCGCAGCGCCTCCCAGGCGCGCCCGACCGGCAGGCGGCGCAGGCGCAGCGTCACCACGGCGGTGAGCAGGGCCAGCGCCAGGATCAGATAGTAGAGGAAGATCGTGCGGTAAAGCGGTGAGAATTCGAGTCCGAACACCGCCGCAAACCCGGTGTCGCTGGCGTTGAAGGGAATGCCGAAGAAGGTCGGGCGCGGGATGCCGGAAATGCCGGCATAGCCGCCGGAGAAATCGACCCAGTTGATCAGGACGAGGCGGATGATCTCGCCGAAGGCGAGCGTCACGATCGCCAGATAGTCGCCGCGCAGGCGCAGGACCGGGAAGCCGAGCAGCATGCCCCAGAAGGCAGCGAGGATGCCCGAGAGCGGCAGCAGGATCCAGAAGGACAGGCCGAAATTCTTTGCCAGCAGCGCGTAGGAATAGGCGCCGACGGCATAGAAGGCGACGTAGCCGAGATCGAGCAGGCCGGCGAGGCCGACAACGATGTTCAGCCCCCAGCCGAGCATGACGTAGATCAGGATCTGGATGCCGAAATTGTCGATCCATTTCAGCGCGCCGCCCCAGCCCGCGAGATTGATCGCGATGATCGGGAAGGTGACGAGGAAGCCGAGCCCGAAGAGCGAGAACTTCCGCGAATGGCGCTGGAAGAAGGCGAAGGTGCCATGCGGCAGGAAGCGCACCAGCGACTGCCGGCTCGCCTTGGTCTGCTGGCGCAGCGCCACGACGAAGCGGCCGACGAACACGATGGCGACCGCCCAGGCGACCGCATCCCAGCGCGGGTCCAGAACCAAGACATTGTCCATGTTCTGGCGCGTGCCCCAGGCGATGATGGGGATGCAGAGGCCGAAGGTGATCAGCGCGGCGAAGCCGGCCTCCTTCAAGGCGGCGGCATAGTCGTGCCGGGGGGCGGCCTCGGTCGTCGCGGCGGGAACGGGTGCGGCCATGGGCTCAGACCTTCTCGACTTCGGGGCGGCCGAGGATGCCCGACGGCATGAAGACCAGGACGATGGCGAGGATGCAGAAGGCGGCGACGTCCTTGTAGTCGATGGTGAAATAGGCCGACCACATCACCTCGATCAGTCCGATCAGCAGCCCGCCGATGACCGCCCCGGGCAGCGAGCCGATGCCTCCCAGTACGGCGGCGGTAAAGGCCTTCACGCCCGGCACGAAGCCGTCATGGAAGCTGACCACGCCATAGAGCACGAGATACATGACGCCCGCCACGGCGGCGAGGGCGGCGCCCATCACGAAGGTGATCGAGATGGTGCGGTCGACGTCGATGCCGAGCAGGGCGGCCATCTTGCGGTCCTGCTCGCAGGCGCGCTGGGCGCGGCCGAGCGGGGTCTTCTGCACGACGTACCAGAAGGCGGCGAGCAGGATCGCGGTCGTCACGATGATGACGATCTGCTTGTAGGAGATCTGGACCGAATAGGTCGCGCTCTCGATCAGGGTGATCGATTTGTTGAGCATGGGCGGCGTCGACTTGTTGCGCGGCCCCTGCACGACCTGAACGAAGTTCATCAGGAAGATCGACATGCCGATCGCCGAGATCAGCGGAGCGAGGCGGAAGGAGCCGCGCAGAGGCCGGTAGGCCACGCGCTCGATCGTCCAGTTCCATAGCGAGGTGAAGAACATCGCCAACACCAGCACCAGGATCAGCGCGACCACGATCAGGCCCGCCCCGAACCAGGAGGCGATCAGCATGAAGAAGATCAGGGCGATGAAGGCCGAGAGCATGAAGATGTCGCCATGGGCGAAGTTCACCATGCCGATGATGCCGAAGACCATCGTGTAGCCGATGGCGATGAGGCCGTAGATCGACCCCAGGGTCAGCCCGTTGATGAGCTGCTGCAGGAACACTTCCATGGACGACGCAGACCCCTTGAACCCGCTCCCGTTCTCGTGGGCCGGCATGACGCCGACGCATGCGGGATGCGATCACCATGCAGAGCTACCAACGCCTTGCAGTTTGGACAATCGCGCCCGGCCATAAAACTGTCAAAAGCAATCTGCGGCGAAATGCCCTCGAAATGTGCAGCGGAAGCTGCGGTGTCGCGCCGATTTCACGCAAGATGATTGTGTTTGGGGCAGGCGGCGGCGGGGGCTGACGGCCGCCCGCCCCGCTGCGGAAGCGGGGCTCTGCGGCCTTCAGGGCCGATCGGTCACAAGGAAACCATGGGCGAGCGGGTCGCGGTCGTCGATGAAGATGGTGTTGTAGCCGGTCATCCGGGCCCAGCCCTCGATCGAGGGGATGATGCCCTCGAAAGGGCCGACCTGGGCGGTGGCCTCGACGCGGCCGCGGAACATCGTGCCGATGATGCTCTCATGGACGAAGTCGTCGCCGACCTGGAGCTTTCCCTGCGCCGCCCATTGCGCCATGCGCGAGGAGGTGCCGGTGCCGCAGGGCGAACGGTCGATCGCCTTGTCGCCATAGAACACGGCGTTGCGGGCATGGGCCTCCGGCTTGGTCGGCTCGCCGGTCCAGAGGATGTGGGAGAGTCCGTTGATCGCCGGGTTCTCGGGGTGGATGAACTCGTATTTCGCGTTCAGCGCGGCGCGCAGCTTCGGGCTCCAGCGCTGGATATCGGAGGGATTGATGTCGGCAATGTCCCGGAAGGCGTCCTGGGGATCGACGATCGCATAGAAATTGCCGCCATAGGCGACGTCGACCGTGACCTCGCCGAGTTCCTCGATTTCCGCGGTCAGGCCCGTGGCATGGAGATAGGAGGCGATGTTGGTGATGCGGACATTGTCGACATAATCGCCATTGCGGGTGTAGCGCGCCGTCACCAGCCCGGCGGGCGTGTCGATGCGCAGCACGCCCTCTTCGCGCGGGGTGACGAGCCCGCGCTCCAGCGCCATCGTCACCGTGCCGATGGTGCCGTGGCCGCACATCGGCAGGCAGCCCGAGGTCTCGATGAAGAGAAAGGCGATGTCGGCGTCGTCGCGCGTCGGCGGATAGAGGATCGAGCCGGACATCACGTCATGGCCGCGCGGCTCGAACATCAGCCCGGTGCGGATCCAGTCATACTCGCTGAGGAAATGAGCCCGCTTCTCGACCATGTTGGCGCCCTTGAGCGGCGGAGCGCCGCCCGCGACCATGCGCACCGGATTGCCGCAGGTATGGCCGTCGACGCAGAAAAAAGTGTGGGTGCTCATGGGTTTGGCCTGGTCGGTTGGCGGTTTGATTCAGAAGCGCTGAGGGCTGAAAAGCGCGAGGTCGATCGTCGGCGGACGGCCTGCGACCAGAGCCGCCACAAGATCGGCGGTGACGGTCGATTGCGTCATGCCGTAATGGCCGTGGCCGAAGGCGTAGACGACATGGGGGTTGCGGCTCGCGGCGCCGATCACCGGCAGCGAGTCTGGCAAAGAGGGGCGGAAGCCCATCCAGAGCGTGCCGGAGTCGAAAGCCGGCAGCCCGTCCACGAACTGGCTCGCCTTGTCGTAGAGAATTCGGGTGCGGGCATGGTTGGGAGCCGCTTCCAGCCCACCGAACTCGACCGCGCCGCCGATGCGCAGGCCGCTCTCCAGCGGCGTCATGACAAAGCCGTGGCCCTCGAAGCCGATTGGGCGCGAAGTCAGCCCGCTCACGCGTGGGAAGCTGACATTGTAGCCGCGCTCGGTGTCGAGCGGGACCTTGTCGCCGAGGGCCGCCGCGAGCGGCTTCGACCAGGCCCCCGCGGCGACGACCGCGCGGTCGACGACGCGCTGGAAGCCGTCGGCGCCGATCAGGGCCGGGCGCTCGCCGGTCGAGATGTTGGCGATGGCGGCTTTCTCGAAGGTCGCGCCGCGCGCCATGGCCGCCTCGAAGAGCGCCAGCGTGAGCTGCAGCGGATCGCTGATATGGGCGGTGTCGGGGTGGAAGGCGGCGCCGACGAAGGCGTCTTTCAGCGCCGGCTCGAACTGGCGCAGTTCCTCGGGGCCGATCATCTCGACGGTGATGCCGAATTCGGCCTGGCGCCTGGCGATCCCGCGCGCCTCCTCGAAGGCGGCGGCGTCGGTGAAGGCATAGAGCCCGCCCTTGCGGTGGATATGGCCTTCTAGGCCGGCCTGCTTTGCGCGCGCCAGCCAGGCGGGCAGGGCGCGCTGCTGCAGCGCGCCGATGCCCTGGATCGAGCGCTCATAGGCGTCCGGCCGCGCCGCCAGCACGAAGCGCAGCAGCCAGGGCAGAAGTTTCGGGAAATAGGCCGGGCGGATTGCCAGCGGGCCCAGCGGGTCGAGCAGGAATTTCGGCACTTGCCGAAGGATCTTGGGGCTGGCGATCGGCAGGATGTCGGTATGGGCCATCCAGCCGGCGTTGCCGCGCGAGGGCCCGAAGCCGGGCCCTTCCTTGTCGAGGATCAGGACCTCGTGGCCCTCGTCGAGCAGCGCATGCGCGATGGCGCAGCCGACGATGCCGGCCCCGACGATGGCGATCTTCATGGCCGGACCTTCATGGCAGCGACAACTCCGCGAGAGCCGCCGGCCGCTTCACTTCGATCTCGACGAAGGCGATCGGGTGGTCGGAGCCGTTCATGACGTCGTGCTGGATGCCGGCCGGGCGCATATAGGCCTGGCCCTCGGCAAGGGGCACGTCGGTCGTCTTCGTGCCGTCATGGATCCGCAGCGTGCCGGCGACGAGCATCACGACGAAATAGGGCCAGCCATGGCTGTGCCAGCCGGTGACGGCGCCGGGCTCGAAATCCCAGCGGGTGATGCGCAGGGTGTCGTCGTCCTGCTGGACGGTGGGGCGGGCTGGGATCGTGCAGGTAAAGGCCATTCCACTCTCCGCTGCGCCGTCTGCCTCCGGCCGGGTCGGCGGCCGGCCCGTCTGTTCTGCAACAGCCGGCGCACCGGGTCGAGGGCCTTGCCTGTCGGGCGGGAGAACCGGTGAATGCGTCTTGCGCCGGAACCCGTTTCGCTTGCAGATTGCGACCCTGGCGTCCGAACGCGATAGGCAGGGTTGATATATCAATGGCTCGTGACGCGTCAATCCGGGACAGCCTGCGGGGAGCGGCGCGATGAGCCTCAAGCCCGCCTTCGACGCATCGGGGTCCGAGGAGACGCTGCTGCAGCCGTCTCCGGCCTCGCCCAGCCTGACCGAGACCGCCTATCGCCGCCTCGAGGAGGCGATCGTGACCCTGTCGCTGCGGCCGGGCGCGGTGCTGACCGAGGCGCAGCTGATCGACATGGTCGGCGTCGGGCGCACGCCGGTGCGCGAAGCCCTGATCCGGCTCGCCCAGCAGGGGTTGGTCGAGGTTCTGCCGCGCAAGGGCGTGGCCGTTGCCGGCATCAACGCCATAGACATCATGGCGGCGCTCGATGCGCGCGAGGTGCTGGAGCGGCTGATCGCGGGCGATGCCGCGCGCCGCGCCAGCCCGCGCGAGCGCATCGCCATCGTCGAGAAGGCTCGAGCCATGCGGCAGGCTGCCACGGAGGGCGACGCGACGGCCTATATGCGGCTCGACAAGGAACTGGATGCGGCGGTGGCGGCTGCGGCCCGCAGCCCCTATGCCACGCGGGCGGTGGAGCCGCTCCAGGCTTTGATCCGGCGGGCCTGGTATCATTTCGAGCGGCAGGACGATCTCGTGCCGGCGGCGGGTCACCATGTCGCCTTCGCCCAGGCGCTGGCGACGGCCGATCCGGCGGCGGCAATGGCGGCGAGCGACGCGCTGATGCTGCATCTGCGCAGCGGGCTGCTGGCGACGATCGACCGGGACTGAGCCGGCGCCTGCCGGCGACCGATGATATATGTTGCTGAAACCGCGCACGCAGGGTCCAGGGCGTTGCAGCGACCGCGCAAACTGGCGTTTTCGCGCCTCAGCGCCTACATGACGGTCCAACCGCCGCTTCGGCCATCCGGATCGCCATGACCGACACTCTCTCTTTGCCGCCGCGGGCGACGCCCGAGGCCGCGTCTTTCCGTGACGCCATGGCCCGCGTCGCCAGCGCGGTCCATGTCGTGACCACGCTGGGGCCGGCCGGGCGGGCCGGTCTGACCGCGACGGCGGTGGCCTCTGTCTCGGACAATCCGCCGACGGTGCTGGTCTGCATCGCGCGGCCGAGCCGGACTCTGGCGGTGATCGAAGCGAGCGGGCTGTTCTGCATCAACACGCTGCCCGGTGCGGATCACGAACTCGCGGAGATCTTCGCCAGCCGGCGCGGGATCGAGGGCGAGGCCCGTTTTGCGACACGGCCCTGGACGACGCTCGCCACCGGCGCGCCGGTGTTGTCGGACGCGGTCGCGGCCTTCGACTGCCGGCTCACCGCGGTCCAGGACGTCGCGACCCATCGCATCCTGATCGGCGAGGTGGTGGGTCTCGGCGGGGCAGCGGCGGCGCCCGGCAGCAGCCTGATCTATCGGCAGCGGCAGTTTCAGGCGGTTTAGCGCCGATCGGATCCTGCCCATTCCCGCGGTCATCCCGGACGCAGCGCAGCGGAGATCCGGGATCCATGCCGGAGCGCTGGTCGGCGAGGTTCCGGAATGGGTCCCGGGTCAAGCCCGGGACGACCTGCTGGTTTCGAGACAACCGATAAGGCGCGGCGGCGATTCAGCCCTTCGCCGCCTCCGTCTCGATCTCGGCGAACACGCTCGCGGCTTCCTTGAAGGCGTGGTTGGCGGCCGGGACGCCGGCATAGATCGCCGTCTGCATCAGCACCTCCTTGATGTCGTCGCGGGTGAGGCCATTGTTGATCGCGCCGCGGACATGAATGCGGAACTCGCCCCAGGCGCCGAGCGAGGCGGCGATCGCCAGCACGATGATCGAGCGCTCGCGCCGGGGCAGGCCCGGCCGGTTCCAGATGTCGTTCCAGGCGGTGCGGGTGATGAACTCCTGCCACTCGGCGTTGAAGTCGGTCAGGCCGGAACTGGCCTTGTCGACATAGGCGCCGCCGAGCACGGCGCGGCGTGTGGTCATGCCCTCGGCATAGCGGGTCTTGTCGTCCATGGGGGGCTCCTTCAGGTAGGGCTGTCGAAAGGGTGTCAGCCCGTCAGGAAGTCCTGCACGGCCTTTGTGAACGCTTCGGGCTGCTCGAGGTTGGAGAGATGCGCGGCGTCGAGTTCGACCGTGCGGGCGCCGGGGATGGCCTCCGCGATCAGCTGGCCGGCGGCCGGCGGCGTCGCCGGGTCGACCGTGCCGATGACGACGAGGACGGGGTTGGTCACGCTGCGGATCGTCTCGCGCTGGTCCATGTCGCGGATCGCGGCGCAGCAGGTGGCGTAGCCGATCGCCGGAGTCGTGGTCAGCATCGTGCCGACCCGCGCCACGGTCTCAGGCTCGGCCTCGCGGAATCGCGGGCTGAACCAGCGTGCGAGCACGCCCTGGACGAGGGCCTCCATGCCCTGGCCGCGCGCGGTCGCGATCCGGTCGTCCCAGAGCGAGGGCGGGCCCATATGGGCGGCGGTGTTGGCGAGGACGAGGCGGCCCATGCGCTCGCGGGCATTCGTCGCGAGCCATTGCCCGACCATGCCGCCCTTCGAGACGCCACACCAATGCGCCCGCTCGATGCCGAAATGGTCGAGGATGGCGAGGGCGTCCTTGCCCAGCCGCTCGATCCCGAAGGAGGTGTCGGTGGCGACGGAGAGGCCGTGCCCGCGCGAATCATAGCGCAGGACGCGAAAGCGCTTCGACCATTCGGGAATCTGCGGGTCCCACATCGAGAGATTGGTGCCGAGCGAATTCGACAGCATCAGCACGGGGGCATCTGACGGCCCGTCGAAGCGGATGTTGAAGGGTTCGCCCGCTAGGGTTTCGATCGGCATCAGCGTATCCCTCGTCTCAGTCAGTCGTTGAGCGTGATGGTGCCGTCGGCGGCGACGGCGAGACTGCGGCCCGCCAGCGGCGCCTGGTCGGCGGCGGCCAGGCGCAGGGCCGGCGGCGTCGGCCAGCCCATCTCGCGCGCCACCACGAGCCCGAGCAGCAGGATGGCGTCGGGCGCGTCCATCAGGATCGCGGCCGGCGCCTTGCCGGCATGGACCAGTTCGAGCAGCACGGCCGAGGCCGAGGAGGAGCCGATCGTGCCCGGCAGCGCCAGGATCGTTCCCGCCACACCGAGCCCGCACTGGGGATGGCGCTGGTCGATGATCCGGCCCGAGCGGGGATCGACGCCGCCCCAGAAGCTGATCGGGGCGGTCAGGGCGAGGCAGGGGCCGGTCGCGGCCGGGCCCGGCAGGAGGATCTGTCCGGTCAGGCCCATGCCCGCTCCTCCCGGACGAGGCGGCCGGCCACCGCGCTCTCGACGCATTCGCCGAGCGAACCATAGGTGACGGCATAGCCGGTGGTGCCCGGCGCGTAATGGGCGAATTTGCCGGAATTGGTCATCAGCACCGCGCCCTCGATCTCGGGCAGGATCGGCGTGACGACGACGCAGGTGTCGACGACGAAGACCACGCCGGCCTGCTCCAGCGCGGCGCGGCGGCCTTGCGCCTCCAGCGGCTTCAGCACATGGCGGCCGGTGTTGGCATAAAGCGGCGCGGCGAGTCGACGGCCGGCGAGCCTGTGCTCGATCTCGTCGATCTCCGCCAGCGACAGATGCGGCGAGCCGACCGCGACCGCGTCGATGCGCTCGGTCCGGCCGGCGGTGGAGAGGCCCGCCAGCGCCTGCTGCACGATCGCGGGCGTCAGCACCAGCGTTTCGCGCGGCGGCAGGCCGCCGAGCGCGGCCGCGGCGTCCGGCGCCTCGGGCGTGACGCCCGCGACATGGAACAGCCCGACGCCGCCGGCCGAGGCGGAGGCCGCGCCCAGCGCCTTGAGCCGGTCTTCCGTGGTGCAGCCCTGCAGCCCGTCGATGACGGCGATGGACGTGCCGGCGGTGCGGCCGAGCAGGGTGCCGAGCACGGGGTAGAACACGTCCGAGGCGCGTAAGCTCCGGCTCAGGCCGGTGGTGTCGATCAGCAGCGTCGCGATGCGGTTCTCCGGGCGGTGGAGCCCGTAATCGGGGGCGACGCCGGCGATGGCGCAGGCGATGTCGAGGAAATCGCCATAGCGGTTGGTGCGCGCGCCGAGCACCGAATTGCAGAAGACGACCGCGTTGGACTCGCCCCAGGCGACGTCCGTGCCCTTGGCCGGCCGGTGCCCGGCCTGATAGGGCGCGCAGGTCCAGGAGGGCTCGCAGCCCATCGCCTCATAGGCGCGCATCATGCGCCCCGCCATGTCGCGCTCATGCGGCGGCAGCCGGATCGCGGCGCAGCCAGCCGGCGCCAGCGCGCCGACATTCAGCGTCGCGCGCACCGCGACGCGGGCGCCGCCTTCGACCAGCCGCTCGGCGAAGAGCGTGCCGGAATCGCCATGGTAGAGCGCGCCGTCGATATGGGCCGAGGCCACGGGGATGAGCCGCGGCGCGCCCATCAGCCGGGCGGCCTCCGCGACGATGCGCAGCGCCATGGCGGCGCCGTCCGTGCCGGCCGCGATGGCGCGCTGCTGTGGGGTCAGCTCAAGCATCCGTGACCCCGTGTGCGCGCGTCGGCGCCGCCGCGCGGGGAAGGGCCGCCTGTGCGGCTCGCGCCAGAACCCGGTCGATGATGGCGTCGGAGGCGCCGCGATAGGTTGTGGGGTCGAACAGATCGGCCAACGCCTCGGCGGTCAGATGTTCGGTGACGGCGGGCATCGACGCCAGCACGTCGCGCAGATGCTGGTTCTGCGCGACGCAGGCCCGGCTGGCCTCCTCCAGGAGATGATGCGCCTTCGCCTTGCCCAGCGTCGCAGCCAGCGCGAGCGAGACACGCTCCGACATCACGAGGCCCTGGGTCAGGTCGATATTGGCGCGCATGCGCTCCGGGAAGACCTGAAGCCCCTCGATGAGAGTGATCATCTGGGCCAGCGCGGCCCCCGCGATCTTGAAGAGCTCGGGCAGTGTCGGCCACTCGGCATGCCAGCCGCCGAGCGCACGCTCATGCTCCTGCGGCAGCGCCGACAGCATGGTGGCGACCAGGCCGGGCGCGCGCTCGGCTGCGGCGAGGATCAGGGTGCAGAGCACCGGATTGCGCTTGTGCGGCATGGCGGAGGAGCCGCCCTTTCCGGGCGCCTCGGGCTCGGCGACCTCGCCGATCTCGGTCTGGGCCATCAGCCCGATGTCGCGGGCGACCTTGCCGAGATTGCCGGTGAGGATGCCCAGTTCGGCCGCGAGGCGGGCGATGCGGTGACGTTGCCCGTGCCAGGGGATGAGCGAGGGTTCTGCGGCCTGAGTCAGCGCGACGAACCGCGCCTGAAGGCGATCGCCGTCGTCGCCTAGCGCGGCCAGGGTACCAGCCGCTCCAGCCAACTGGACGATCGGCTCGGCCAGCATCTGGCGCAGCACATGCCGGCTTTCCAGCAGCGGATCGAGCCACAGGGCCGTCTTGACGCCAAAGGTGATCGGGACCGCCTGCTGCAGGAAGGTGCGGCCGATCATGGGCGTCGTGCGGTGCGTCTCCGCCAGCGCACGCAAGGCACCAGCCAAGCGGACAAGCCGCATGTCGATGAGCTTCAGCCCGCAGCCGATGACATGGACATGGCCGGAATCGATCACGTCCTGGCTGGTCGCGCCGAAATGAACCCATTTGGCCTGCTCGGGAGCGACTGCGGCGACGCGCGCGGTCAGCGCCTTCACCAAAGGGATCGCCGGATTGCCGGCCAGCGTCGCGGCCCGCCCGAGTTCGGCGATGTCGTAGAAATCGGGGTCGCACTGTCCGGCAATGGCATCGGCCGTGCCCTGCGGCGCGACAGATTCAGCTTCCAGCGCACGCGCGAGCATCGCCTCAAAGCCGAGCATGCCGTGCAGCAGCGCCCGATCGCTTATCGCATCCGCCATCTCGCGATCGACGAAGAGTTCGCCGAAGAGGCCCGCGTGGCTGCCGGTCATGGTGATGGAGGCGCCATGCGGCGGGCGGGTCCGGTCCTCACGCGTGCTCCCCCTGTGCAGCTCGCCCTTGTGCGGGCCGGCGCTTTCCGCTCATGGATAGGCGCGCTCGTCTTGGATAGACCCGAGGCGAGGCCGGCTGCAACAGGGGCCGCGCGCGACGAGGGATGGGAGGACAACCGCCATGGCCATGACGATGAACGGCGAGGTGACGCTGCCGGCGAGCCGGGAGGTGGTCTGGGCCGCGCTCAACGATCCCGAGGTGCTGAAGGCCTGTATCCCCGGCTGCGAACAGCTCAACAAGGACGACGAGACGCATTTCTCCGCCGTGGTGAAGGTCAAGCTCGGGCCGGTGAAGGCGAGCTTCAAGGGCAAGGTCGAGCTGGTCGATCTCGACCCGCCGAACGGCTACCGCATCCAGGGCGAGGGCGAGGGCGGCATCGCCGGCTTCGCCAAGGGCGGGGCGAAGGTCGCTCTCAGCGATGCGGAAGGCGGCCAGACCCTGCTGCGCTACGATGTCGAGGCACAGGTCGGCGGCAAGCTGATGCAGCTCGGATCGCGGCTGATCGATTCGGTTTCGAAGAAGCTGGCCGACGAATTCTTCGCCAATTTCGCCAAGGCCGTCAGCGAAGGCTGAACCGGGGCCGGCGGCCGGCCGGTCAGGAGACCTTGCGCAACGATTCGAGCGCGGCGCCGACGGTGGCCTCGGCGGCGCCGACCTGAAGCGCGATATCGGCGGCGGCGGCATTGGCGCGTTCCAGCGCCCGGGCGGTGTCGTCGAGGCTCCGGCTGACGGCATTGGCCCGCTCGATCGCGGTGTCGGAGCTGTCCGCGACGGCGGCCGCATCCTGGGCGATCGCCGCGGTCACGGCGCTCTGCTGTGAGACCGCCTCCGAGATCGCCTCGGAATCGAGCCTGATCTTGCCGATCGTGTCGGCGATCGACAGCGCATGGGCGCTGCAGGCCTCGGCGCTGGCGGTCAGTTCGGCGATCTGCCCGGCAATGTCGCTGGTGGCGCTCGCCGTCTGCGTCGCGAGCGACTTCACCTCCGAGGCGACGACGGCGAAGCCGCGCCCGGTCTCGCCGGCGCGGGCCGCCTCGATGGTCGCGTTGAGCGCCAGAAGATTGGTCTGGGCCGCGATGTCGGCGATCAGCCCGACGACGGTGCCGATATTGGCCGTGACCTCCCGCAGCCGCGCCACGGCCGCGTTCATCTGGCCGGCATCGTCGACCGCGCGATGGGCGACGACGAGGCTGGTATGGGCGCGCTTGCCGATCTCGGCGATGTTGGCCGACATCTCCTCGGTCGCCGCCGCCGTCTGCAGCGACTTCTCGCGCACCAGGATCGAGGCGCCGGCGACATCGCCGAGGACATCCTTGATGAAGCCCGTCGCCCGCCCGGTCTCGTCGGCGGTGGCGACGAACTGCTCGACGGCGCCGCCGATGCTGGCCTCCAGCCCGCCCATGCGGTGGCGCAGCGTCTCGGCCGCGTCATCGAGCGCGACGGCGCGGCGGCCGGCCTCCGCCGCACGGATCTCGTCGCCGATGGTGATCGCGGTGGTGACGTCGAAGACGAGGACCCGCTCGATCACGAAGAGATCCCGGGCGAACTGGGCGCGCCGCAGGATGTGGCGGTACCAGTGCATCCGCCCGAGCCGCTGCAGCAGAGCCATGCCGACCGACACCCTGGGCTTGGGGCCGATGCCGGCGCGCATCTCGAGGCGGCAGAGATTCTCCGCGGAGGCGACGTAATCGGCGTCGAAGCGTCCGGCGAAGAGCAGGCGGAGATGGTGTTTCTCGGCCGCGCGCAGCTCTCTGTCCACCGGCCCGAGCGAGGCGGAGAGTTCCGGCCGGATGACGAGCGCGCGGTCGAAATCCTCCTCGACGATCGCGTCCGCCAGCCGCTCGGCCTTGGCGGCATAGGCGAGCAGCCGGAGTCGCTCCGGCTTGCCATAGCCGATGGCGCGCAACCGGCTCTGGATCTGCTCGGCCGTCGAGAGCGGATGGCGGGGCACCACGGCGTTTCCTCTTGTTTTAGAGCAGACTAGGCGCGCATCATTAAAAAACGCGTAATTTCAGCAGCGTGCCACTCAGCGGTGTGCCGCGCTGCCATGCCGCAGCGTCAGTTATAAAAAGGCGAGGATTCCGCCCTGAAATCCCGCTCATCCCTCCGCGCGCGCCGGCTTGACCGCGCAAATCGGCGGGTCCACACTCGATTTATAGCTGTTCCAAGGAAAGCGTGCGCCCGCGGCCGGGGGCGCGATGCGTTACAGCGACCGGCGCGACCACAAGCCGGGCGGCAGACCCGGGCGAAGGAGGATGAGGATGGCGAGCGTATCCATGACGGTGAACGGCAAACCGGTCACCGGGACGATCGATCCGCGTACGCTGCTGGTGCAGTTCCTGCGCGAGAACCTGCGTCTGACCGGCACCCATGTCGGCTGCGACACCAGCCAGTGCGGCGCCTGCGTCGTCCATATCGACGGCAAGGCGGCCAAGGCCTGCACCGTGCTCGCCGTCTCGCTCGAGGGCGCCAGCATCACCACGATCGAGGGACTGGCCGGCGAGGGCGGGCTGCACCCGATGCAGGAAGCCTTCCGCGAGCATCACGGCCTGCAATGCGGCTTCTGCACGCCGGGCATGATCATGGCCGCCGTCGACATCGTGAATCGCCGCGGGCACCAGCTCGACGAGAAGACGATCCGCGAGGATCTCGACGGCAACATCTGCCGCTGCACGGGCTACCACAACATCGTCAAGGCCGTCGCGGCCGGCGCCGAGGCCATGGCCGGGCAGGCGATGGACAAGAAGGAGCCGCCGCGCCAGGCCGCCGAGTGAGACGCCGCCGCCCGCGCCATCCCGTGCGGGCGATAGCCCTTGAGATGATGACGTGCCCGTCAGAGGCGCGCTGAGGAGGAGACATCATGACGGCTACCGGAATCGGCGCCCCGGTGCGGCGCAAGGAAGACCACCGCTTCATCACCGGCCAGGGCCGCTACACCGACGACATCAACCGCCCCGGCCAGGCCTACGCCTATTTCCTGCGCTCGCCGCACGCTCATGCCACGATCAAGTCGATCGACACAAAGGCCGCGGCCGCGATGCCGGGCGTGGTCGGCATCTTCACCGGTGACGATCTCGCGGCGGACAAGGTCGGCGGGCTGATCTGCGGCTGGATGATCCACAACAAGGACGGTTCGCCGATGCGCGCCGGCCCGCATCCCGCGCTCGCCCAGGGCAAGGTTCGCTATGTCGGCGATCATGTCGCCGTGGTCGTGGCGGAGACGCTGGCGCAGGCGCGCGATGCTTCCGAGGCGATCGCCGTCGATTACGAGGTGCTGCCGGCGGTCGTCGAGACCGCGCGCGCGGCGGGCGCCAAGACCGTGATTCACGCCGAGGCGCCGGACAACACGGTGTTCAACTGGCATCTCGGCAACAAGGACGAGACGGAAGCCGCCTTCAAGGCGGCCAAGCACGTCACCAAGCTCGACATCGTCAACAACCGGCTGGTGCCGAACCCGATGGAGCCGCGCGCGGCCGTCGGTGACTACGATGCGGGCGAGGGCATCTTCACCCTCTACACCACGAGCCAGAACCCCCATGTGGCGCGGCTCGTGCTCTCTGCCTTCATCGGCATCGCGCCGGAGAACAAGCTGCGCGTCGTGGCGCCGGATGTCGGCGGCGGCTTCGGCTCGAAGATCTTCATCTATGCCGAGGAGACGGTCTGCGTCTGGGCGGCGAAGAAGGTCGGCCGGCCGGTGAAGTGGAACTCCGACCGCACCGAGGCCTTCCTCTCCGACGCGCATGGCCGCGACCACGTCACCCATGCCGAACTCGCCACCGACGCGGACGGGAAGATCACCGCGCTGCGGGTCAAGACGACCGCCAATCTCGGCGCCTATCTCTCGACCTTCTCCTCCTCGGTGCCGACCTATCTCTACGCCCCGCTGCTCTCCGGGCAGTACGACATCCCGGCGATCTATTGCGAGGTCGACGCGGTCTATACCAACACCGCCCCGGTCGACGCCTATCGCGGCGCCGGGCGGCCGGAGGCGACCTTCGTGGTCGAGCGTCTGGTCGAGGTCGCCGCGCGCGAACTGGGCAAGGACCCGGCGAAGTTCCGGATGCAGAACTACATCAAGAAGTTCCCGCACCAGACGCCGGTGATCATGATGTACGATGCCGGCAACTATGCCGCGTCGATGCGCAAGGCGCTGGATATCATCGACTACAAGGGTCTCGGCAAGCGCAAGCGCGACTCCGCCCGCAACGGCAAGCTGCGCGGCATCGGCTTCTCCTCCTATATCGAGGCCTGCGGCATCGCGCCCTCGGCGGCGGTGGGCTCGCTCGGTGCCGGCGTCGGCCTGTGGGAATCGGCCGAGGTGCGCGTGAACCCGGTCGGCACGGTCGAGGTGCTGACCGGCTCGCACAGCCACGGCCAGGGCCATGAGACGACCTTTGCCCAGCTCGTCTCGGACCGGCTCGGCATCCCGATCGACAATGTCTCGATCATCCATGGCGACACCGACAAGGTGCAGATGGGCATGGGCACCTATGGCTCGCGCTCGGGCGCGGTCGGCATGTCGGCGATCGTGAAGGCGGTCGACAAGGTCATCGCCAAGGGCAAGAAGGTCGCGGCCTATGTGCTGGAGGCCGACGAGGCCGATATCGACTTCGCGGACGGTCATTTCTCGGTGAAGGGCACCGACCGCAAGCTCGATTTCGGCTCCTGCGCGCTGCAGGCCTATATCGCCCACAAGTTCAACGGGCAGGATCTCGAGCCGGGGCTGAAGGAGGGCGCGTTCTACGACCCGACCAACTTCACCTTCCCGGCGGGTGTCCATATCTGCGAGGTCGAGATCGACCCGCAGACGGGCGTGACCAAGATCGAGCGCTGGGCGGCGGTGGATGATTTCGGCAACGTTATCAACCCGATGATCGTCGAGGGCCAGGTCCATGGCGGCATCGCCCAGGGCGTCGGCCAGGCGCTGCTGGAAGGCGCGCGCTACAACAGTGACGGCCAGCTCGTGACTGCGAGCTTCATGGACTACTGCATGCCCCGCGCCGACGATCTGCCCTCCTTCGAGGTGGGCATGACGGTGACGCCGTGCCCGTCCAACCCGCTCGGCATCAAGGGCTGCGGCGAGGCCGGCGCCATCGCCGCACCGCCCGCCGTCATCAACGCCATCACCGATGCACTCGGCCATGAGGACATCGCCATGCCGGCGACGCCGCAAGCCGTCTGGCGCGCGGCGCAGAAGAGCATCACGCGAATGGCAGCCGAATAGTTTTCCTCCGTCATCCCGGACAAGCGGCGAAGCCGCGCCGATCCGGGATCCATTCCTGACCCGTTCCGGAATGGATCCCGGCTCTCCGCTTCGCTCCGGCCGGGATGACGACCACCGATTTCAGCAAGGGATCACACCCATGTACGCCTTCACCTATCACCGCCCCGGCTCGGCCCGTCAGGCCGCCGGCCTGCTCGCCAAGAAGGAGGATGCCAAGATCCTCGCTGGTGGGCACACCCTGCTGCCGACGATGAAGCAGCGCCTCGCCTCTCCCGCGGCGCTGATCGATCTCGGCGGTTGCGGCGACCTCAAGGGCATCGTCCGCAAGGGCCGCACCGTTCATATCGGTGCGATGTCGACCCATGCCGAGGTCGCGGCCTCGGCGATCGTCCAGGAAGCGATCCCCGGGCTCGCTTATCTCGCCTCGCATATCGGCGATCCGCATGTGCGCCATCGCGGCACGATCGGCGGCTCGGTCGCCAACAACGACCCCGCCGCCGATTATCCGGCCGCCTGCCTGGCGCTGGGCGCGACGATCGTCACCAACAAGCGCAATATCGAGGCCGACGATTTCTTCACCGGCCTCTACGAGACGGCGCTGGAAGAGGGCGAGATCATCACCAAGGTGGTGTTCCCGGTCGTCTCCAAGGCGGGCTACGCCAAGTTCCGCAACCCAGCCTCGCGCTATGCGCTGGTCGGCGTCTTCGTCGCAAAGCGCGGCAGCGAGATCCGCGTCGCGGTGACCGGGGCGGGCGAGGGCGGCGTCTTCCGCTGGTCGGAGGCGGAAGCGGCGCTCAAGGCCCGCTTCGCGCCGAAATCGCTCGACGGGCTTAAGGCCTCCGCCGATGGCATCAATGGCGACATGCACGCCGACCCGGAGTACCGCGCCCATCTGATCGGGGTGATGACGAAGCAGGCGGTGGCGCAGGCGACGGGGAAGTGAGGGCGGTTCAGTAGAAGAACCGCTCCTCGACGATCATGCCGTCGCGCACCGTATAGAGACCGGCCTCGTCCATCTGGACGCGCTGGCCGGTCTCCTTGACCGTGACGTCGATGGCAAAGCGCATGACGAACTGGTCGCCGTTGCGATAGGGGCCGAAAGCCTCGGCCGCGTGGACCTCGTGAGCGGAATACCACCAGTCGCTCTTGGCCTTGACGGCGGCGCGTCCCTCGACCCGCGCCATGGGGCCGTCCATGGCCTCGATGCTGACGATGTCGGAGGCGTTGAAGCGCTCGGCGGCCTCCTGATGTTCGCCGCGCTTGAGCATGTCGGCAAAGGTGGTGATGGCTTCCTCGTTCGTCATCGATCGTCTCCCTGTCGGGTTTGGGGTATAGGTCGAGCCAGACTGATGGCCCGCCACGGCGCGGTGATGACAGAGACGCGCGCCAGGATTTGACATGAACGATCGCCGGACTGCCTCGCTCCCGACCTCCATCGACGAGACCCTCGCGCTGCTGCAGGGCGGCGGCTATGTCGCCGACCGGGCGCTGGCGACGGTGCTGTTCCTGGCGCTGCGGATGAAGCGGCCACTGCTGCTCGAGGGCGAGGCGGGAACCGGCAAGACCGAGATCGCCAAGGTTCTCTCGGCGGCGCTCGGGCGCAAGCTGATCCGGCTGCAATGCTATGAGGGGCTCGACCTCGCCTCGGCCGTCTATGAGTGGAACTATGCCGGGCAGATGATGGCGATCCGGCTCGCCGAGGTCGGCGGCGCGAGCGGCGACCGCGAGCGGCTGGAAGGCGACATCTTCTCCGAGCGCTACCTGATCAAGCGGCCGCTGCTGCAGGCTCTGGAACCGCAGGAGGGCGGTGCGCCGATCCTGCTGATCGACGAGCTCGACCGCACCGACGAGGCGTTCGAGGCCTTCCTGCTCGAGGTGCTTGCGGATTCGCAAGTGACGATTCCCGAGCTCGGCACCGTGAAGGCGACCGAGCCGCCGATCGTGATCCTAACCTCCAACCGCACGCGCGAGATCCATGACGCGCTCAAGCGGCGCTGTCTGTACCACTGGGTCGGCTATCCCGACGCCGCCCGCGAACTCGCCATCCTGAAGGCGCGGGCGCCCCAGGCCCCGGCGAAGCTCGCCAAGCAGGTCGTGAGCTTCGTGCAGGCGATCCGCAAGGAGGAGCTGTTCAAGGCGCCGGGCGTCGCCGAGACGCTGGATTGGGCGACGGCGCTGGTCGAACTCGACGCGGTGGCGCTCGATCCGGCCCTCGTTTCGGATACGCTGGGGGCCCTGCTCAAGTACCAGGACGACATCCAGGCGATGCAGGGCTCGAAGGTGAAGGAACTGCTGGACCAAGCGAAGAGCGAGGCCCGCGGCTGAGCGCTTCGCGCCTGCGGCAGATCAAGGATCGCGCAGGGCGGTGCGGCTAGACGACGATTGTCCCACGAGGCAGCCGGAGGAGCGACCATGTACAACGATCTCAGGGCCATCGAAGCCGTCACCTGGACCTATCTGAACGGCCTCTATGAGGGCGATGTCGCCAAGCTGGAGCACGCCTTCCATCCGACCTCGGCGCTGACCACGGCGCAGGAGGACGGCACGATCAAGATCGTGCCGCGCGACGAATGGCTGAAAGCGGTGCGCGAGCGGCCCTCGCCCAAGGCGGCCGGCATGGTGCGCGGCGATCACATCCTGACGATCGATCTCGTCGGGCCGACGCTGGCGCTGGTGAAGGTGAAGTGCCAGATGCCGCCGCGCTATTTCACCGATCTGCTCTCCTTCCTGAAGGTCGATAGCAAATGGCAGATCGTCCAGAAGGTGTTCATGACCGAGATGGGGCCTTGATCGGGCTGCCCTTCGATCGAAAGGCGCGGGGGACCCTTCTCCCGGTTGGGAGAAGGGCAGGGATGAGGGACCGCCACAGTTCGCTGGAGTACCGGCAGGCCCTCATCCGGCGCTCCGCGCCACCTTCTCCCATCCGGGAGAAGGG
>NZ_LSKN01000102.1:0-725 GCF_001557075.1 Methylobacterium sp. CCH7-A2 | reverse complement strand
TGGAAAACAGCGCCAGATCACCGCTTATCTGCAGCGAGATTGAGTCAGACCCAAACTTGCACGCCGAAACACAATCTTCGGGTCGAGCGCAGGGTTTGCGATCTGCACTATGTGCTCGCAAACGATCCAGACCTCCTTGAAACAGCAGATTTGATCGTTGCGACGACGGGCAGCTGGGCGGCCGAGAATTCACTCAACCGCTGGCATCTCGCCCAAGGTCGGGGGCAGCCGATTCTGTACGGGTGGACCGAGGCTCATGCCTGCGCTGGGCACGGCGTGGCAATTACAGGCGAGGGCGGCTGTCTGCAATGCCACATCGGGCGGACCGGCGCGCCGGCGTTCAAGGTTGTGGACTGGCCGGATGGCGGCGATGCCAATCAGGAAGAGCCCGCGTGTGGCGCGCACTACCAACCATACGGGCCGGTCGAGCTCAACTACGTGACCGCAATGCTCAGCGAGTTGGCACTCGACTGCCTTCTCACGCCGCCGTTGCAGTCGTTAAGCCGGGTCCTCGTCACATCGGCCAAGCGTATTGTTGATCTCGGTGGTCGCCTGAGCGAGGCGTGGCTGTCTGAATATGTTGAGCATCACAGCGGCGTACGAACGGTCGATCGGCCGTGGTCCAAGCTGCATTGCACCGCCTGTGGCGAGGCTCGAGCGGACGAGGCGGCTTAGAGCCCGTCCCGAAAGGGTTGAGCGACTGGGGCACTCGTGATTCCAAGGGG
>NZ_LSKN01000101.1:0-435 GCF_001557075.1 Methylobacterium sp. CCH7-A2 | reverse complement strand
GCGTCGGGATCCGCGCCATGCGGTCACCGAAGCCGGTCCGGCCCAACGTGACGTGAAAGAAGAACCGCAGCGCCGTGCAGGCCAGGTTCATCCGCGCATAGCTGGCGCCGAGCGAAGCCAGGTGAAGCTGATAGCGCCGCAGATCCTCCGGCTCGGCCCGATCTGGCGGCAAGCCGAGAAAGGCCGTGAACTCGCGGACCTGCCGCACATAATCGCGCTGCGTGTGCTCGCCAAACCGGCGGATGGTCATGTCCTCGATCATCCGCTGGTGCAGCGGAACGATGGTGACGGCATCGATTATGGAAACCTCCGAGGATCAGGGGAACGACCCCGAAATCCTCCGATGCAGCGCCTCACAGGCGAAATCTCAGCGACCCCCGCGCCGCTGCGCCCTGCCGCGAGAGCGGCTTAGTCCGTTGGCGCACCCCCTCCCCC
>NZ_LSKN01000100.1:0-16763 GCF_001557075.1 Methylobacterium sp. CCH7-A2 | reverse complement strand
CGACGCATTGCTGCGCGATCATCGACCCGGTGCATGATTTCGACGAGAAGTCGGGCGCGACGCGCACCACCCATGCCGACGCGATCCTCTCCTTCGTGGCGGAGCAGGGGCTGACGGTCGAGTGGATCCTCGACACCCATCCCCATGCCGACCATTTCTCGGCGGCCCATTATCTCAAGCAGAAGACGGGTGCGCCCACGGCGATCGGGGCCCGCGTCACGCAGGTCCAGCAGCTTTGGCAGCGTCTTTACAACTGGCCTGCTCTGAAGACCGACGGCTCGCAATGGGATCGCCTGTTCGCTGAAGGGGACAGCTTCAAGCTGGGCGGGATCGAGGCTCGGGTGATGTTCTCGCCAGGGCACACTCTGGCTTCCGTGACCTATGTCATCGGCGACGCCGCCTTCATCCATGACACGATCTTCATGCCCGACTCCGGCACGGCAAGGGCGGATTTCCCCGGCGGCAGCGCCAGGGCGCTGTGGGCCTCGATCCAGGACATCCTGGCGCTGCCCGACGAGACGCGGCTGTTCACCGGGCATGACTACGAACCGAAAGGGCGTCATGCGCGCTGGGAGAGCACCGTCGGCGAGCAGAAGCGCAGCAATGCCCATCTCGTCGATATGACGCAGGAGCGCTTCATTGCCCTGCGCGAGGCCCGCGACGCGACGCTGCCGATGCCAAAGCTGATCCTGCCCTCGCTCCAGGTCAATCTTCGCGGCGGCCGCCTGCCGGAGCCCGAGGATGACGGGCGGCGCTATCTCAAGATTCCGCTCGACGCCTTGCCGGGAGCGGTCTGGTGAGCGGCGCCGCGTCTCCCATTGAGGCCGATGCACGCCACGAGATGGCCGCGCGGGCCGAGGAGGTCGCCGCCTTGCTCAAGGTGATGGCCCATCCAATTCGCCTGATGCTCGCCTGCAAGCTGGCGGAAGGGGAATTCTCCGTCGGCGAGCTGGAGCGGCTGCTCGACATCCACCAACCGACGCTGTCGCAGCAACTCGGCATCCTCAGGGAAAACGGGGTCGCCGAGCCGCGCCGGGACGGCAAGCAGATCTTCTACCGCCTCACCCAGCAGAAGGCCTCGCAACTGATCGCGGCGCTCTACGCCATCTTCTGTCAGAAGGACGACGTCTCATGAGCGCCTATTGGCCTTCCCTGTTCGGCGGCATGGTGCTGGGCCTTTCGGCCGGTCTGCTGCTGCTGCTCAACGGCCGCATCGCCGGCATCAGCGGCATCGTCGGGCGCCTGCTCGGTGGCCATCAGGCGTGGGCCAACGGCGCTTTCGTCGTCGGTCTCCTGGCCGGTCCGGCCCTCTATGCGGTGGCCCATGGCGCGCTCCCGGCGATGACGGTGTCCGCCTCCTGGCCGGTCGTCATCCTGGCCGGGCTGATCGTCGGCATCGGCACGCGGATGGGCTCCGGCTGCACCTCCGGTCACGGCATCCTCGGGCTGGCGCGGCTCTCGAAGCGCTCGATGGTCGCGACCGCCAGCTTCCTCCTCGCTGGCGTCGCCACCGCCACCCTTACGGGATTGTTGTCATGAGCCCGCTCGCCATCGCTCGTGTCGCCGTGTCGCTTCTGGCCGGCACGCTGTTCGGCTTCGGCCTGTCGCTGTCGGGCATGGTCGATCCCGCCCGTGTCATCGGGTTCCTCGACATCGCCAGCGGTCACTGGGATCCGAGCCTGATGTTCGTGCTGGGCGGAGCGGTATGCGTCGCCTTCATCGCCGTCGCGATCCAGCGTCGCCTGCCCAGGCCCGTCCTCGATACGCAGTTCCACATCCCCGAGCGGACCGACATCGACGCCCGCCTGGTCGGCGGTTCGGTGCTGTTCGGCATCGGCTGGGGGCTGGCCGGCTTCTGTCCCGGGCCGGCGCTGTCGGCTCTGACGACGGGCCTGCCGCCGGTTTTACTGTTCATCGCGGCGATGATCGCAGGCATGCTGCTGCATGACCGGGTGCTCGCCAAGGCGTCCTAAGCAGGATTGACGTGGCAAATTAACGAGTGCGTGGCAGATAGAGGACCGCGCCGGCACTGACACTGTAGTCGTCGACATGGCCGGAGCGGGTCAGGCTTGGGTCGACCACATGGAGGTGAAAGCGCTCCTTGGGATGTGTGACGACACCTTCCAGCGCCGCGCCGCTGTAGATGCCAACGAGCATGCCGACGCTGCCTGACTCTTTATGCACATGCATGCCGGCATGCTTGTTGGCATGAGTTCCGCCATGTCCGGCTCCATGGCCGAGGGTCGCCGCTGCGCTTGCAGGCTGCCCCGTGACGACATGCCAGGTGAGAGAAGGCAACGTCCCTTCGAGACGGAAGGCGAAGGGTGCGTCCGGGGGCAGGCCGATATCGAGGGCGCTGGCCTCAACGAAGCGCTCGAACGCCGCGCGGGTCATCGTCTCAGGCACAACGCGTTCATGCCAACTCGCGACGATTGCGCCCGCATAGAGCGCTGCGGCGTCCGAGGCATTCGCA
Organism: Methylobacterium sp. CCH7-A2; assembly: GCF_001557075.1. Lineage (NCBI taxonomy): Bacteria > Pseudomonadati > Pseudomonadota > Alphaproteobacteria > Hyphomicrobiales > Methylobacteriaceae > Methylobacterium > Methylobacterium sp. CCH7-A2. Next base: position 14,290 of record NZ_LSKN01000100.1, on the reverse strand, counting down.
GGGCTGGTCCGCCCCTGAGGATCGCTGCCGCGCGAAACCAAGACGCGTCCATCCACAACGACGATCTCGCCTGAAAGGCCAGCCAATGCGCCGACTCCCCACACTCCGGGCCCGATACGGAGTGCGTCGAGCGTCACTTGCGCTGACGTATCGCCCGTATGGGCAAGGCGTCGAAAGCTGCCATGCACCTCCAAGGGCGAGCCTGCGGATGGGCTTGTTGGCTGTGCTGTCACGGACACAGGCATCAGGAGCATAGCGGCGACGATGGCGGTGGAGGAGCGCAAGGGAAACCCTCGGTTTGCGAGACTTGTTTGGCATATCCGAGCGCTGCGTTGCATGATCACGATCATGTTGGAGCAGTTCGAGACCCAGTTTGCAGTCACCGATCTGCGCCGCCGGCACTTCGCGGCAGGCGCGCTGCTGTTTTGTCGGGGGGAGCCGATCCACTGGCTCCACATCGTCGTGAAGGGGGCGCGTTCATCTGGTGCGCCAAACGCTGCAGGGTAGCGACCTCGTCCTGCAGCGGGCACAGGCCGGATCGCCGCTGGCGGAAGCTTCGCTGTTTTCTGAGCGTTATCACTGCGACGGCCGAGCTGAGGTGGCGACGGAGACGCTCGGCATTCGTATCGCAGCGGTTCGCGAGCGTCTCTCGCGGGAACCGGAATTCGCGCGATGGTGGGCCGAGCATCTCGCCCGAGAGGTACAGGCCGCCCGGCTGCGCGCTGAATTGCTGACGTTGAAGACCGTGGCCGAACGCCTGGACGCCTGGCTAAGCCTGAACGGCGCCACTGTGGCTATCCGAGGCGCGAGGGCGCGTCTCGCAGCCGAACTCGGTGTTTCGCCGGAGGCGCTCTATCGCGAGATCAACCGGCGCGCGCGATCTATAGCTCCCGTTGGCCAGAGCTCAAATCATGAGCGCCCAGCGGATGGCGAGGCCGACGACGGTCAGACTTAGGACGCCGGCGGCCCAATAGACCACGAACCAGCCCAGGCGCGCGAGCGCCCGGGGCTTGTCGGCCGCATTACTGTTGCCGGCGGCCATCAGTGATAGCCTCCGACTGCATTCACCTTCCCTCGGAAGACCCAATAGGAATAGGCCGTGTAGGCTAGGATCAGCGGGATCAGAACGACCGCACCGACCAGCAGGAAGGACAGCGAGTTATCCGGCGCTGCCGCCTCCCAGATGGTCACGCTGTTGGGCACTATGTGCGGGTAGAAGCTGATGCCCAGGCCGATGAAGCAGAGCACGAACAGTCCCAGGGTTGCCAGGAAGGGGCTGAGTTCACGTCTTTGGGTCAAGCCCCGCAGCAGGACGAAGCCCAGCCCGATCACGACCAACGGCACGGGGCCGACCAGTAGGATCTGAGGCCAGACCAGCCACCGTTCGAGATAGCTGGCGTTCAGGGTCGGCGTCCATGCGCTGACCGCGCCGATCAGCAGAAGTGTGGCCGGCGCTGCCCAAAAGGCGATGTCATAGGCACGGCGCTGGACATGGTTCTCGGTCTTCAGGATCAGCCATGTGGCCCCGAGCAGGGCGTAACCGATCACCAGCGCGACGCCCGTGACGAGGCTGAACGGGGTCAGCCAGTCCCACCAGCCGCCGGCGTAGGCGCGCCCGACGACGGGGATGCCCTGCACCAAAGCGCCGAGCGCGACGCCTTGGGCAAAGGCGGCGACGATCGAGCCGAAGGCAAACGACCAGTCCCAGAGAAACTGGCCGCGACGCGTTTTCCAGCGGAACTCGAAGGCGACGCCCCGAAAGATCAGGCCGAGCAGCATGACGGTGAGCGGCACATAGAGCGCCGGCAGGATGATGGCATAGGCGAGTGGGAAGACGGCGAGCAAACCACCGCCGCCGAGCACGAGCCAGGTCTCGTTGCCATCCCAGACCGGCGCCACCGAGTTCATCATCTCGTCGCGGTTGGCTTCACCGCTGACGAGCGGAAAAAGAATGCCGACGCCGAGATCGAAACCGTCGAGTACGACATAAGCGAGGACGGCAAAGGCGATCAGCGCCGCCCAGATGAAGGGAAGGTCGAGCATGGTGGCCTGGCTCCTTTACTGGGCAACCGGCAGGGCGCCCGTGGCGTCCATGACAGGGCCGGGCATGATTCCGCCGGCGCGCACCGGCTCGTCGGGCGCTAGCCCACTCTCGGCGACATGCGGCGGGTGGTTCATCAGGCGCAGAACATAGAAGGTGCCGGCGCCGAAGAGGGCGAAGTAGACGACGATGAAGGCGATCAGAGAGGCCCCGACGGCTGCGGCATCGATCGGGGATGCGGACTGCGCCGTCGTCAGCAGGCCATAAACCGTATAGGGCTGCCGGCCGACCTCGGTGGTGATCCAGCCCGCAAGCACCGCGACAAAGCCGGCGGGGCCCATGACGATGGCCGCGCGCAGGAAGGGCTTGACGTCGTAAAGCTTCCGACGCCAGCGCAGATAGAGGCTGAGAGCGCCGATGCCGAGCATAGCGAAGCCGATCCCGATCATGACGCGGAAGCTCCAGAACACCACGCCGACAGGCGGCTGCAGGTGCAGGGGGATCGTGTCGAGCCCAGCCAGCGGCGCGTTCAGGTCATGCTTCAGGATCAGGGACGAGGCCTTGGGAATCTGGATCGCGTAGTCGATCCGCTTCTCGGCACTGTTGGGAATGCCGAACAGGATCAGCGGGGCGCCATCGGGATGGCTCTGGAAATGTCCCTCCATCGCCATAACCTTGGCCGGCTGATGCTCGAGCGTGTTCAGTCCGTGCATGTCTCCGGCGACGATCTGGATCGGAGCGACGATTGCCGCCATCCACATCGCCATCGAGAACATGATGCGCGCGCCTTCGTTGCCGCGGTCGCGCAGGACATGCAGTGCCCCGACCGCGCCGACCACGAAGGCCGTCGTCAGATAGGCGGCGAGCACCATGTGCACGAGCCGGTAGGGGAAGGAGGGGTTGAAGATGACGGCCCACCAGTCGGTGACGACGAACTGGCCGACCGCATTGATGGCGTAGCCGGCCGGCGTCTGCATCCAGCTGTTCACCGACAGGATCCAGAACGCCGACATGAAGGTGCCGAGCGCGACCATCAGCGTGGCGGCGAAATGCAGACGCGGACCGACACGCGACAGGCCAAACAGCATGACCCCGAGGAAGCCCGCCTCAAGGAAGAAGGCGGAGAGCACCTCATAGCCCATCAGCGGCCCAATCACCGGGCCGACCTTGTCAGAGAACACACTCCAGTTCGTCCCGAACTGGTAGCTCATGACGATGCCTGAGACGACGCCCATGCCGAAAGCGACGGCGAAAATCTTCTTCCAGTAGTTGAACAGGTCCATGAAGACCGGGCGCCCGGTCGCCAGCCAGAGCGCGTTGAGGACCGCGAGATAACTCGCCAGGCCGATCGAGAACGCCGGGAAAATGATGTGGAAGCTGATGGTAAATGCGAATTGGATTCGCGCCAGCATGAGGGCTTCTAAACCGAACATCTCAGCCTCTTAAATGTTGTATTGGATATGATGATTATTGCGATCTCTCGCTAAAAGCAATATGTGGAATGTACCTATTTGTCGCAGGAGGTCGCGTTTGCGCCTGACCCAGTATTCCAATTTCGCCTTGCGGACGCTCCAGCTGTTGGCTCTGCGCGCTCCCGCGATCGTCTCGGTCGAGGACGTGGCGCGTGCTCACCGGATTTCCCGCTCGCATCTGGTCAAGGTTGCTCATGAGCTGGGACGGCGCGGCTATGTCGAGACCATCCGTGGCCGCAATGGCGGGATGAGATTGGCGCGTCCGCCAGAGGAAATCACGGTCGGGGAGATCATTCGCTGGACCGAGGCGCCGCTGGAGCTCGTCGAGTGCTTCAATTCCGAAACCAACACATGCCCTCTTCTGGGCGCCTGTCATCTCTCGCGCGGCATTCAGCGGGCCTTGAGAGCGTTTCTCTCCGTGCTCGACGATATGACGATTGCCGATATTGCCATTAACCGGGTCGCCCTGCTGGAGCGGCTTCAGGATGCCGGCGGCGTTGATTCGGGGCTCCCCATCGAATTTGAGGCAGCCCCGGTCGTCAGCGGGATGATTGCGACAAAATAATCATTCCGAGTGATTATTTTAATTGACACATGCGAATTCTCGAATGTTAATGGCGGGGCCATCGTCATTCACGGGAGAGAGTCATTACCAATGTCGGCACACTGGATCGCACCTTGCGTTTCATACTGGGTGCGGTGCTCGTCGCCGCCGTCTTCGTTCCTCCCGTCGCAGATATGGTCGCGCCCTGGGGTGCCTGGAAATACGCGCTGACGGCCGGGGGACTGGTCATGCTGGGGACGGCGGCCTTCCGCTTCTGCCCCGCCTACACGCTGCTGGGCATCAGAACCTGTCCGCTCGTCAGGCCTTGAGCTTTGGTTGTGGGCGGCGTCCCGCCGCCCATTGAGCGCAACAATCTCCACGTCGCCACAGTCAGCCCGCGAGGCCAGCCATGCCGCACATTCCGCACGCCGTCGATCTCGCCGTGAAGCCCGAGGTTACGGCTTTCTTCGACGCCCCCACCAACACCGTCAGCTATGTCGTCAAGGACCCTGGCTCCAACGCCTGCGCCATCATCGATTCCGTGATGGACATCGACTACGCGGCCGGGCGCATCTCGTATGAATCCGCCGACGCGATCATCTCATTTGTCGAGACACATGGCCTTGCGCTCGAATGGTTGATCGAGACCGATGTGCACGCCGACCACCTCTCGGGCGCGCCTTACATCCAGGGCAAGCTCGGCGGCAAGATCGGCATCGGCGAGAACATCACCATCGTTCAGGACACCTTTGGCAAGGTCTTTAACGAAGGCACCGAGTTCCAGCGCGACGGCAGCCAGTTCGACCGCCTATTCGAGGATGGCGACAGCTACACCATCGGTTCGCTACGCGCCTTCGCGATGCACACGCCCGGCCACACCCCCGCCTGCATGACGCATGTCATCGGCGATGCAGCCTTCGTCGGCGATACGCTGTTCATGCCCGACGGCGGGTCGGCCCGCGCCGATTTCCCCGGCGGGGATGCCCGCACGCTCTATCGTTCGATCCGGCGCGTGCTCGATCTGCCGCCCGCGATGCGGCTGTTCATGTGCCACGACTACGGCCCCAACGGGCGCGAGATCCGCTGGGAAACCACGGTCGCCGAGCAGCGCGCCCACAACATCCATGTCCGCGACGGCATCAGTGAGGACGAGTTCGTCAAAACCCGCGAGGCCCGCGATGCCACGCTGGCGATGCCGAAGCTGATCATCCCCTCCTTGCAGGTGAACATGCGCGCCGGCGCGCTGCCCCCGCCCGATGAGAGCGGCAAGGTGTTCCTCAAGGTGCCGGTGAACGCGCTGTGACGATCAACCCGAAGGACATGACCAGCATGACGGCGTTCGATTTCACTGCGGGCCTGCCTGGGATCAATCGCCCGGCTCCCCATTTCGCGGCACAGACCACCGATGGGCCGCGATCATTGACCGACTACCTTGGCAAATGGCTTGTTCTGTTCTCGCATCCTGCCGATTTCACGCCCGTCTGCACGACCGAGTTCGTCGCGTTTGCTCGCCATCATGCGGCATTCCAGGCGCTCGATTGCGAGTTGCTGGGTCTGTCGATCGACAGCGTCTACGCGCACATCGCGTGGCTCAGAAACATCGAGGAGAAATTCGGGGTCGAGGTTCGCTTCCCGATCATCGAAGACCTGTCGATGACTGTCGCGCACGCCTACGGCATGGTGCAGCCCGGTGCCAGTGACACCTCCGCTGTGCGCGCGACCTTCGTCATCGACCCTCAGGGCGTCCTGCGTGCCATGCTCTATTACCCCATGAGCAACGGGCGCTCGGTGCTGGAAATCCTGCGCCTGGTTGGCGCGCTTCAAACGAGCGATCTGCACAAGATCGCGACGCCTGAGGGGTGGACAAAAGGTGAGAGCGTGATCGTGCCACCGCCCAAGACGGCGGAGGAGGCAAGGCGACGTAGCACCCAGGGATTCGACACGACGGATTGGTATTTCAGTACCCGCAATGTTGCCTAACGTCGTCCCGACCCACCCTCTCGTGTCGGAGCCATACGATCCGCAAGCGGGGCGCGAAGTCCTGCAACGGGCGCTTGGAGCGACCAAACCATCCCGCCATTCTAATTGAAAGGGCCCGCCATGGTTAAGGGCATTGTGATGCTTGTTGCCGTAAGCCTCCAGGGCATGGCGTCTGCCCATGCCGCTCCGGAGCCTGTCAACCCCGACCGCCAGACGCCCTGGAAGCTCTATGTGGATTCCCGGGAGGCCTTCGCCATGAAGCAGGCTCAGGGCGACAAGGTCCTTCTGGTTGATGTCCGCGACCCGATCGAGATCATGTTCACCGGCTTTGCGCCGACCGTCGACGTCGTCGTGCCGTTCATGTCGGCGAACCTGTCGAAATGGAACGAACAGCGCTCCGTCTATCAGGTGGAGCGCGATCCCGCCTTTGCCGAGAAGATCGCCAAGGCCCTGACCGACCGCGGCCTCGGCAAGGACACGCCCATCCTGCTGATGTGCCGTTCAGGTGGCGAGAGGGGCGCGCCCTCGGCCAAGGCGCTGTGGGGTAGGGGCTTTTCCAGCGTCTACGTCGTCGTCGACGGCTTCGAAGGCGACACGATCAAGGACGGTCCGCAGAAGAACTGGCGTCGTGTCGATGGCTGGAAGAACTCCGGCTTGCCATGGGGATACACGCTCGACCGGTCGAAGTTCCCGATCGGCGAGAAATGATCGTCGGCGCTCCGCGACAGGTTGTTCTGCCGCTCCCCATCCCTCGACCTTCAAGGACACACAAATGACACCCGTTTCCAAGGCCGTTTCGACGGCAGTGCTGGCCACGGCGCTGATGGCCTCCCCAGCTGTCGCCGGTCAAAAGATGCTGATGCTGCTGAGTGCACCGGCCGCGGAGGCTCAGGCCTTCAATCTGGTGCTCGCAAATCAGCTGCAGGCGAGCGGACACGGTGTCCACATGCTCCTCTGCGGCGAAGCCGGCGACATCGTCCTGAAAGCCGTCCCGGCAGCGGCGACGAAGGCCGTAACCCCCCAGGGGATGACGGTGCGCTCGCTGCTGGAGGGGCTCATCACCAAGGGTGGAACAGTGCAGGTCTGCGCCATCTACCTGCCCAACCGCAAACTCCAGGTGGACGCTCTGATGGTGGGTGTGAGCGTCGCTCGCCCGCAGGATGTCGCCGCCATGATCGCCGATCCGGCGGTGAAGGTCGTCGGCCAATAAGGTCGTCAGACACAGCCGACCCAAAAATAGAAGCCCGACCTAGGGAGGACAACCCATGCAGATCAAGGCAATCACCGACCAGCTGTCGGTCTCTGAACAAATCTTGTCCTCGCAAATCGCCGAAATTGCAGCGGCAGGCTTCAAGTCGATCATCTGCAATCGCCCGGACGGCGAAGGAGCCGACCAGCCGGTCTTCGCCGAGATCGAAGCGCAAGCCAAGATCGCCGGCCTCTCAGCGGTGTACCTGCCTGTCGTATCCGGGAAGGTCAGCGACGAAGACGCATCGTCATTTCGTGCGCTGATGGATGCCCTGCCGAAACCGACCATCGCCTATTGTCGCACGGGCACGCGATCGGCGACCTTGTGGTCTCTTGTGGAGGGTGCACGTGGCCTCCCCCTGCCTGAGATCCTGTCGGCGACGAAAGCGGCGGGCTTCGACATGAACGGTGTCGCGCGCCGCATCGCAGGCAAGGGACTTGTCGGGACCGAGACGGTCGATGCACATGCCGAGGTCGTCATCATCGGTGGCGGTGCCGCTGGCATCGCGCTCGCCGCGAGCTTGAAGGCGCGTCGGCCGGAACTGGACATTGCCATCATCGAGCCTGCCGACGTCCACTATTACCAGCCTGGCTGGACAATGGTGGGTGGCGGGATTTTCGATCCCGCCACAACGGCGAAAACCATGGCATCGCTCATCCCTGCCGGCGTGCGCTGGATCAAGGCCGCTGTCGCCGCATTCGAGCCGCAGAAAAACGCCGTCATCCTGGAAGGCTGCCGGGTGGTCACCTATCGGGCGCTCGTGGTTGCCGCGGGGCTGAAGCTGAATTGGGCTGGTATCGAGGGCCTGTCCGAAACGCTTGGCCGGAATGGCGTCACCTCCAACTACCGCTATGATCTCGCGCCCTACACGTGGGAGCTAGTTCAGTCCCTCAAGCGTGGGCGCGCCGTCTTCACGCAGCCGCCAATGCCGATCAAATGTGCCGGCGCGCCTCAGAAGGCACTCTACCTCTCGGCCGACCATTGGTACCGTCAGGGCCTGCTCAAGGACATCGATATCGACTTCTTCAATGCCGGGGCGGTGCTGTTCGGCGTGAAGGAGTACGTCCCCGCGCTGATGGCCTATATCGAGCGCTATCAGGCCCAACTCCACTTCCAGCACACATTGACCCGGATCGACGGCGAGAAAAAGCGGGCCTGGTTCTCGAAGTCAGAAGCCGACGGCACACGATCGGCGGTCGAAACCGATTTCGACATGATCCATGTCGTCCCTCCTCAGGTCGCCCCGGATTTCGTGCGCGTCTCGCCGCTCGCCGACAGCGCTGGCTGGGTCGATGTCGACCAGGCGACGCTTCGTCACAAAACGCTTGCCGGCGTCTATGCGCTCGGCGACGTCGCCAATACGCCCAATGCAAAAACCGCTGCTGCGGCGCGCAAGCAGGCCCCCGTCGTCGCACACAACCTGCTGCGCGACCTTGGCCATGGCGGCGAGCGGGACGCCAATTACGACGGCTACGGATCGTGCCCTCTGACCGTCGAACGCGGAAAGATCGTGCTCGCCGAGTTCGGCTATGGCGGTAAGCTCCTTCCGAGCTTTCCCGGCTGGATGCTCGACGGCACCAAGCCGACGCATCTGGCCTGGCTTCTCAAGGAGCGGATGCTGCCGCCGATCTACTGGAAGGCGATGCTGCGCGGTCGCGAATGGATGGCCAAGCCGGAACTCGTGGCATGAACATCGGACCCGATATCGCATCGGTCGGCTCCGGCTCGCTGGTCGGCTTCGTACTCGGCCTCATCGGCGGCGGCGGTTCGATCCTCGCCGTGCCGCTGCTGGTCTATGTCGTCGGTGTCGCGTCCCCTCATGTGGCAATCGGGACGAGCGCGGTCGCAGTTGCGCTCAGCGCCTTCGCCAATCTGCTCGGACACGCCCGTGCCGGCAATGTCCGGTGGCCTTGCGCGCTGGTCTTCTCAGCTGCCGGCATCGCAGGAGCCGCGGTCGGCTCGACCATTGGCAAGAGCTTCGACGGCCAGAAGCTACTGCTCCTGTTCGGGGTGCTGATGATCGTGATCGCGATTATGATGTTCGTCCGCAAGGGCGGTGACGGCGCGGCCTTCCAGCCGCTTGGACGTACGACGGCATCGAAGCTGCTGCCGCGGCTGCTCGGCATGGGCGGGCTCGTCGGCGCAATGTCCGGCTTCTTCGGCATCGGTGGCGGCTTCCTGATCGTGCCCGGAATGATGGGGGCGGCGCGCATGCCGATGATCATGGCCATCGGATCGTCGCTCGTGGCCGTGACAGCCTTCGGGATCACAACCGCCGTGTCCTATGCGCTGTCGGGTCTGGTCGACTGGCGTATCGCCGCTCTCTTCGTCGCCGGCGGCGTCGCCGGCGGCATCGGCGGGACGCTGCTTGCCCAGCGTCTCTCGGGCAGCAAGTCGATGCTATCGCGTGTCTTCGCCTCGATCGTGGCGATCGTCGGCGTCTACGTGGTCGTGCGGGGGTACGCGGCCGTCTTTGGCTGATCGGGAGGACGATGAGCCATCAGTGTCGGAAGATCTGGCGGATCGAGCCTTCCATCAGGTAGGCGATGCCCAGGCGCGCGCCGACCATCATGCCGATGATCGCCAGGGGCCACGACAGCGCCATCATCGAGCCGGCCGTGATGCCCTGCCCAATGGTACATCCGCCCGCGAGGATGCCGCCCCCACCCATCATCACCGCCCCGACCAAATGCCGACGCATTTCGTGGTGGTCGTCGAAGGCCTCCCACCGGAATTCGCGATCGAACAGGGCCGAGATGAAGGCTCCCAGAACGACGCCGATGACCGAGCCGATGCCAAAGTCCAACAGGCCTTCGGGCGTCGTCAACACGGCGTATAGCGCTCGCCCGACCGGTGAGACGAAGGTCAGGCTCTGGGGACGGGCATGAGCCGCAAACTCGTCGATTGCCACGCCGGTCGCCCACCAACCGACAATCACGCCCAGACCCAGCGTGGCGCCCGCCGTTATCAAGCGCGGCGATCGACGCAAGCGCGCATCGAAGACGACGACCAAAATGAGGATGGCGGCGACGGTGACGGCGATCGTCAGGCGCAGGTCACCCACCCCCAACCAGGCTAATACGGAAGGGAGGTCCGCCGGCACCGCGCCGGGGACACCGACCGCGATGGTCTCCAGGCCGTCAATGCGCAACGGCGCGAGGATTCCCCGCAACGTCGCATAGGCGGTCGCACCGAAAACCATCATTACGATCAGGCTGCGCAGGTCGCCGGTCCCTAGCCGGATCAGCGATCCAAACCCGCAGGTGCCGACCAGCGCCATCCCGAGGCCAAACAGCGTCGATCCCAGCAGGATCGCGAACCACGGCACGGCGCTAGGGACATAAGTCGAGAGGGCGGGATTCAAGGCTCCGGTCCAGACCATTGCCTGCGTGCCCAGCAGCGCTACGCCCAGTGCTAGCCCGAAGATGCGCAGCCGACGCGTGTCGCCGCCGATCCAGACATCCTCAACCGCCCCGAAGGAGCACAGGCGCGCGCGACGGGCGGTGAATCCACAGGCGCCGCCGATAGCGATGCCGACGAGCGCGATCGACCAGCCCGGCAGCGGCCCCATCCCTCAGATCGAAACCAGGGACGCGCGACCCGGCATCACTCGGCAACCGGTGGCTTCGGCGGACCACAGAAGATGTCGTAAATAACCGCGATCACGCGGCGCACATCCTCATTGGCGAGGCTGTAATAGACCGCCTTGCCGTCACGCCGTGTCGTAACAAGTTGGTCGAGCCGCAGCCGAGCCAGCTGTTGCGACACCATCGGTTGGCGCAGTGAGAGAATGTTCTCGAGTTCGGTCACGGTCCGCTCGCGCTCGGCGAGGAGGCAAAGCAGAAGCAGGCGGTTTTCATGGGAGAGCGCCTTCAAAAAGTCGCTCGCCTTGCGGGCCTTGCGCATCAGCATGTCGAGTTCGGCGGAGAACTCCTCGCCGTCGCGTAGCTCGGCTTCGAGGGCCTTGGATACGATCGCGCTCATGGTCAATCCAGTTTCGCGGCGGTGCCGCTGCGGTGAATGGGGCCAGGCATGTCAGCAAGCATCTTGCCAAGCAATCCCCAGAAGGCGTCGTCTCCCTGATAGCCTGTTATCCGGCCTATTTCCCGCCTATCCTCGAAGATCACGAAGGTCGGTGCGGCGATGACGGGCGCGCTGAGCCCGGGGAGGTTTGACCCCCCTGCCTTGAGTTCGACGCGCCGCAGCGGCGCAAGCCGGCCTTCCTGCGTCAGATGATAGGCCGGCGCGACCTCGCGCTCGAAACGGGCGCACCAGGGACAGCCGTCTCGCGTGAACATCACGAGCTCGGCCGCCATGGCCGTCACCGATGCCAGGCTGGCGGCGGCGAGACCTAACAGCGCGAGAAGCGCGCCTGCGCGAGGACGGACGAAACCCATTGCGGTAACATAGTCGTATTCGTATGTTTATGCCAGACAAGGACTGTCGGCTTTTTCCGTTTTCGGAGCTTTGCCATGCTGACCCGTCGCACAATCCTCGCCGCCGGTCTGGCGACGGCCCTTCCGGGGGCCGCCTCCGCGCGGGCGACCCTGGGCGAGGACGGGCTCTACAAGCTGGACTGGTATCTCGAGAGCTTTCTCGACCTCGGCGAGGACGTCATGGCTGCGACCGCAGCCGGCAAGCGCTTCGCCATTCTCTGGGGGCTCAAGGGCTGCCCGGCCTGCCGGCGGATGCACGAGGTCCATCTCGCCGACCCGCAGACGGAACGCTACATCCGCGAGAATTTCGAGATTCTGCATCTCAACATTCTCGGCCAGCGTCCGGTGACCGATTTCGACGGCACCAGGCTCGGCGAAAAAGCCTTCGCCGCCCGCTACGCGATCGAAGGAACGCCGTCGATCCAGTTCTTTCCGGAGACGACGGAGGGCCTGGCGTCGAGGGCCCCTGTGGCGCGCGAGGTCGCCAGGATGCCGAGCCTGCCCGATCCGGCGGCGTTTCTGGCTCTGTTCCGCGCCGTCCGGGAGAAGCGCTACCAGAGCGGTCGTGTCTCCGCCCATGTGCAGATGGGCTGACGGGCCGGCTCAGGCGAGACCAAAGATGGGGCGCAAACGCAACCCGATGATGCTGCCGAGAAAGGCCGCCGCGACCCAGACCCAGCCCGACAGGCTGCCCGACGCCAAGGCCGAGAAATAGGCGCCGATGTTGCAGCCATCGGAGAGCCTGGCGCCGTAGCCCATCAGGAAGCCGCCTAGGGCGGCGGCGAGCCAGGCGCGCGCGCCACCGCCCGATCGCACGGCAAAGCGCGCGCTCAGGCCTGCGGCCAGCATGGCGCCGGCGACGATGCCGAAATCCATGACCGAGGTGATGTCCGCAAACAGGCTGGCCGAGAGCGAGGCCTGCTGTCCCTGCCAGTACGGCCATGACCCCGGGTCGAACCCGATCGCGCCGGCGATCTTCGATCCCCAGAGCGTGAAGCCGGCGGTCTCTCCCCAGGGGCGTCCGGCAAGCAGCAGTGTCGCAACGCTCATGGCGGCGAGCCCGAAGGCGCCCCAGGCCAACGGCCAGGGTTCAAGCACGAGGCTGCGCAGGCTCGGCCTCCGGCGGGTCGGGGACGGAGCCGGGATGGCGCGCATCACGGCGCCGAAGATCGCCAGATGCACGGCGAGCGCCGCCGGCCAGCCGAGCCAGTCCTGCATCGTGCCACTGTTCCACCTCGGCAAAGGCCACCAGAATCCCAGATGCGCGGCTCCGACCGCAGAACCGAAGACGAAAAAGGCGAGCGTCATGACGAGCCGGGCGTTGCCACCGCCGAGCGCGAACAGGGTTCCCGAGGCGCAGCCGCCACCGATCTGCATGCCCGCTCCAAACAGCACGGCGCCGATGACGAAGGAGACGCCGATCGGCGTGACGAAGCCGGCGAGCGCGAGCCCGAAAACATTGCCCTGCGCCAGCAGCGGGAAAAAGACCGCGCTCGTCAGCGCCAGCGCCAGGGCCTGGGCGCGAAAACCGGAGAAGTCGCGTTGTTCCAGTGCTGCCCGAAAGCTGCCGGCAAAGCCGAAGGTCGCCTGAAAGAGCACAAAGCCGAGCCCGCCACCGACGAGCCCTAGCAGCGGAACGCGAGCCGTCTCGTCATGGTTGCTCGCCATTCCGACGATCGAACCCAGAGTAATGAGTGCGACTGCTACGATCACGCCTTGCGGCCGCAAACTCTGCACAGGTTGGTGCGGGCCCTCCATGGTTGGAGTGATCATCGACATCGTGGCATCCCCCCGCTGCTACCGACCTTGGTCAAGGTCGGCTCGCGGTGAAGTCACGAAACAGTGACGTCTACCGTTGGCGACGCCGCCTCACGGGATGGTGTGCGGGTATCGACCAAATGCTGGGCTAGGCAGGGCCGAAGGGCGCGTTGTCCATGCGCGAGGCCTTCCCATGACGACTTCTTGCGATCGCAGGCATATCCTGGCGCTGTCATTCCTCGCATCGGCGGTGGCAATCCACCCTGGGAGAGCGCTGTCGCAAGGCGATACCGGATATCGCGTCGTGCGTAGCGCCGCCAGTTTCGCGACGCTCGAAGCCAGGACGCAGGAGGCGATCAAGAGCGCCGGCATGAACGTGGTGGCGCGCGCGTCCGCTAGCGATGGCGCTAAGTCGCGCGGTGTCACGATCCGAGGCGACGTGGTCCTCGGAATCTTTCGCAACGACTTCGCGGTGCGGATGCTGGAGGCGAATATCGATGCCGGCATCGAGGCGCCGGTGCGCCTGCATCTGGTCGAGGAACCCGACGGCACTTCGAGCATTCGCTACCACCTGCCGAGCACCGTCTTCGGGCGCTATGACGGAGAGGCGATAAAGGCACTCGGCCGCGAGCTTGACCCGATCTTCGAGAAGATCGTCGCCCAGGCCGCGGCCGGCTGAGGCCGGTGCAGATCAGCTTTCGGTCTATTTGTTCACCGGCGACTCGGGATCGAACAGATAGGCCATCACGTCCTTAATCTGCTGCTCGTCGAGCACCTTGTTGGTGCCGAAGCGCGGCATGTTCGAGCAGG
>NZ_LSKN01000099.1:0-87501 GCF_001557075.1 Methylobacterium sp. CCH7-A2 | reverse complement strand
GGCGGTGCCCCGAAGCCTCCCGAGTGCGGGGTGCAAACCCGCCCGCAGGCGCCGCCCCCATCCCCACCAACGGCTTGCCTTCCGGATGGCTGCCACTCGGGGATGAGGTGATGGCAGGATAGGGTGAGAAGGGAGCAGTGGGGATTAGTTTTCCGATCCTCCCCGTCATGGTCGGCCTTGTGCCGACCATCCACGTCTTCACGCGGGAACGATTGACGCCGCGCTTCTACAGAGCGACTCGCCGGCCAGCAGCGCCTCAAGACGTGGATGGTCGCCACAAGGGCGACCATGACGGCCCGCAGACCCGCTGCCGTCAGGGCCAGACCGGCACGCCGTCCAGCCCGGCCGTCTCCGGCAGGCCGCAGATCAGGTTGGCGTTCTGGACCGCCTGCCCGGCCGCGCCCTTGCCGAGATTGTCGACCACGCCTATCGCGATCACGAGGTTGCGCTCCGGGTCGGCCGCATAGCTGATGAAGGCGAGGTTCGATCCGGTCGCCCATTTGGTCTGCGGCGGCCTGTCGGTGACGCGGACGAAGGAGCGCCCGGCATAGAAGCGCCGGGCCGCATTGAGGCACTGCCCCGTGGTGGCGCTGCCGCGACAATAGATCGTGGCGAGAATGCCCCGCGTCATCGGCACCAGATGCGGCGTAAACACCAGCCCGGCCGCACTGCCACCGCTCAGCTTCTCGATCGTCCTGGCGATCTCCGGCATATGGACATGCTTGAGGAGGCCATAGGGCACGAGATTTTCGTTGCTCTCGGCATAGCCGAACGTGCTGTCGCCGCCACGGCCGGCACCGGAGATGCCCGTTTTGACGTCGATCACGATGTTGCCGGGCTCGATCAGCTTGTCCGCCAGCAGCGGCGCCAGCGCCGTCAGTGTCGCGGCGGGGAAGCAGCCGGGATTGGCGACGCGGACCTGACCTTGGATCCGGTCCGGCCAGATGTCGGCCAGGCCATAGGCCCAGCCCTCGACAGAGCGATGGTCGCCGCCGAGATCGACGATCTTCACTGCCTTGGGGACGCGGGCCAAAGCTTCGGCCGAGGCGCCCGTGGGCAGTGACGCGAACAGCACGTCGAGCGGCGGCAGGGTCTCGGGGTCCCATTTCGCGATCACGAGCTCGGCCAGCCGGGCCGGCACGCCGGGGAAGCGATCCACGAGGCGGCTGCCCGCGCTGCTCTCGCCCGCGGCGTAGACCAGTTCGAAGACCGGATGGCTGGCGATCAGGCGCAGCGCCTCGCCGCCGCCAAAACCGCTGATTCCGACAATGCCGACACGAATGCTCATGGTGATGTCCTTCTGTTTCCGGGCAAAAGAAAAACCCCCGGAGCCGGGGGCTGCGGGGGTTCGAGACTGCGGGCCGAAGGCCTCTTCGGAGACTGAGCCTAAGCAGAGGCTGCCATCATGCCAAAGGACGCCAATCGACGCGCAGCTGCGCGAGCCGCCGCAGGGGTGCAGCAGCGTCGGCGTCGATCGAAAAGGGTCGTATTCGGCAGCATGATCCGCGACGCGTGCCGCAAAGCGAATCCGTCGTCAAGCCGGATGTCCCGCAGTCTACCCACGGGAACTATTGACCGGCGCCGCATCAGGCTGCGCCGGCCGTCACCACCCGCCTCAGACCAGCCGGCTCTGCACCATCGCGGCCTGGACGAAGCTCGCAAACAGCGGATGCGGCTCGAAGGGGCGCGATTTCAGCTCGGGGTGATACTGCACGCCGATGAACCAGGGATGGTCCGGATACTCGATCGTCTCGGGCAGAAGACCATCCGGCGACAGGCCGCAGAAGCTCATGCCTTTCGCCTCGAGCCGGTCGCGATAGCTCATATTGACCTCGTAGCGGTGGCGATGCCGCTCGGAGATCTCGGTCGTGCCGTAGATCTGCGCGATCTTGGAACCCGCCGCCAGCGTCGAGGCATAGGCGCCGAGCCGCATGGTGCCGCCGAGATTGCCGTCGGCCGCGCGCTGCTCGAGTTCGTTGCCGCGCATCCACTCGGTCATCAGGCCGACGACGGGCTCGGTCGTGGGGCCGAACTCGGTCGAGTTTGCGTCGGTGATGCCGGCGAGCGAGCGCGCGGCCTCGATCACCGCCATCTGCATGCCGAAGCAGATGCCGAAATAGGGCACCTTGCGCTGCCGGGCGAAGGTCGCCGCCCTGATCTTGCCCTCGGCGCCGCGATGGCCGAAGCCGCCCGGCACCAGGATGCCGTGGACATGCTCGAGGAAGGGCGCCGGATCCTCCTTCTCGAAGACCTCGGACTCGATCCAGTCGAGATTGACCTTGACGCGATTGGCGATGCCGCCATGCATCAGCGCCTCGATCAGGGACTTATAGGCGTCCTTCATCCCGGTATATTTGCCGACGATGGCGATGGTGACCTCGCCCTCGGGGTTCTTCACCCGCTCGGAGATCCGGCGCCAGTTGGAAACGTCGGGCTCGCCGCCCGCATCCATGCCGAAGGCCGCCAGAACCTCGTTGTCGAGCCCTTCCGCATGATAGGACAGCGGCACGTCGTAGATCGAGGCGACGTCGCGGGCCTCGATCACGGCCGTCTCGCGGACATTGCAGAACAGCGCGAGCTTGCGGCGCTCCTCGCGCGGGATCTCGCGGTCAGTGCGGCAGAGCAGGATGTCGGGCTGGATGCCGATCGAGCGCAGCTCGGCGACCGAGTGCTGCGTCGGCTTGGTCTTCAGCTCGCCGGCCGTCGGGATATAGGGCAGCAGCGTCAGGTGGATGAAGATGCACTGCCCGCGCGGCAGCTGCTGGTTCACCTGCCGGATCGCCTCGAGGAAGGGCAGGCTCTCGATGTCGCCGACCGTGCCGCCGATCTCGACCAGGGTGAAGTCGTAGTCCTCATTGCCGTCGAGGATGAACTCCTTGATGGCGTTGGTGACATGCGGCACGACCTGGATCGTCGCGCCGAGATAGTCGCCGCGACGCTCCTTGGTCAGGATGTCCATGTAGATGCGGCCGGTGGTGATGTTGTCGCCCTTGTTGCAGGGCCGGCCGGTGAAGCGCTCGTAATGGCCGAGATCGAGATCGGTCTCCGCGCCGTCGTCGGTGACGAAGACCTCGCCATGCTGATACGGGCTCATCGTGCCCGGATCGACGTTGAGATAAGGATCGAGCTTGCGCAGGCGGACCGTGTGGCCGCGCGCCTGCAGGAGGGCGGCGAGCGCCGCCGCCGCCAGGCCCTTGCCCAGCGAAGACACCACGCCGCCGGTGATGAAGACATACCGCGTCATGGGAGGACACCTCTAAAGCGACGGGCGCGATTCGCTAAGTCCAGGCGTGCAGCCCCGTCTTGCCCTGCACGCTTGTCCACAGGCACGCCCGGCCGACCGGCCCGCGCACCCCACACAAAAGAGAAGGGCCGGTTGCCCGGCCCCTGCCCAGACTTTCTCGGGCGCGTCCTGAACATCAAAGCGCGAGGCGCTTTTACGGGACGTGCCGGCCTTACTGCTGCGGCGCTGGCGCCGCCGGGGTCGGCGGCTGCGGTGCGCCGCTCGGTGCCTGCATCTGCCGGAGCTGATCCAGAACGCCACCGGCGTTCGGGGCGCTCGGCCCAGTCGGCGTGGCGGGCGCGCTCTGGGTCGGCGCGCCATCGATGATCGAGCGCTGGACGCGGCCGCGCGTCGCCATCACCGCCAGGATGATCGAGGTCAGGAAGAAGGCCCCGGCCAGGATCGCCGTCGCCCGCGTCAGCGCATTGGCCTGGCCGCGGCCGGTCATGAAGCCGCCCGCCCCGCCACCGCCGGAGCCCATGCCGAGCCCGCCGCCCTCGGAGCGCTGCAGCAGGACCACGCCGACGAGCGCGACCACGATGATCAGGTGGATGACGATGATGACGTTCTGCATGTTCTCGACAGACTGAGCCAGGCTCACCAAATGGGTCCGGAGCGGGCCGCCGCCAAGGGCCACCCGCACCTCATGCCGCCGCAGGCCGGAGCCGGCCAGCGGGGTCGGCGCGGCCCATAGCACGCAAGCGACGGCCACACCACCCCGGCGATCGCCGCCCGACGCGGTTTTGCTTCGCGCCGCTCAGGCGCAGGCGCGCGCGATCGCGAGGAAGTCCTCGGCCTTGAGGCTCGCCCCGCCGACCAGAGCGCCATCGACATGGGCAACATTCATCAATTCGGCCGCGTTGGACGGTTTCACCGAGCCGCCATAGAGCAGGCGCACGCCCGCAGCCGCCGCCTTGCCGAGCATGCGGCCGAGCTCGCCGCGGATCGCCTCGTGCATCTCCGCGACATCGGCCGCGGTGGGGGTGAGCCCGGTGCCGATCGCCCAGACCGGCTCATAGGCCACCACGAGCGTCGCCGCCGTGGAGCCCTCCGGCACGGAGCCGCGCAGCTGCTTGCGGACGACCGCGACCGCCTTGCCCGCCTCGCGCTCGGCTTTGGTCTCGCCGACGCAGACGATCGGCACCAGCAGCGCTCTTTGCGCAGCCTCGGCCTTCGCCTTCACGGTCGCGTTGGTCTCGCCATGGAGCGTGCGCCGCTCGGAATGGCCGACGATGGCGAAGGTGGCCCCGGCATCGGCGAGCATCGCGGCGGAGACTTCGCCAGTGAAGGCGCCCGCCTCCTGCATGCTGCAATCCTGGCCGCCGGTCGCGATCCGCGTGCCGACCAGAGCCGCGCTCGCCAGATAGAGCAGGCTGGCGGGCGGGCAGATCGCCAGATCGACCGCGCTCTTCAGGGCGCGATCATAGCCCTTGGCCACTTCGGAGCCGATGGCGAGATCCGCCTTCAGCCCGTTCATCTTCCAGTTGCCGGCCACCAGGGGCCTGATGCTGCGCGTCACCTGCATCCTCCTGTTCGTTGGCCCGGCTCTAGCAACCGCGGGCGCGCCCCGCAATCGCGCGGCGCGCCGTCGTGCAGCCACGACACGAATCCGCGCGGGCGATTGCGGCAACGCCTCGCGGTTCCTATAAGCGGCACCGACGAAAACCGGCAGGGACGTTCCACGCGCCCCGCCAGGCCAGGGAAAGACCGACTTCCATGATGATGACGGGCATCCGCAAGGCGGGCCAGAGCTTCCTCGGCAAGCTCGTGATCTTCGTCCTGTTCGGCTTCCTGATCTTCTCCTTCGCGATCTGGGGCATCGGCGACATTTTCCAGGGTTATGGTCGCAACTCCGTGGCCCGCGTCGGCAAGGCCGAGATCGGGCTGGAGCAGGTCCGCACGGCCTTCCAGAACGATGTCCAGCAGCTGACTCGCCAGCAGCGCCGCCAGATCACCCCCGAGATGGCGCGTGCGCTCGGTCTCGACCGGCAGGTCCTATCCCGCCTCATCACGGAATCGGTGCTCGACCAGACGGCGCGCTCCATGCGTCTCGCCGTGTCCGACGACACCATCCGCAACCTGATCTTCGAGGACCCCGCTTTCCGCGACGCCTCCGGCAATTTCTCCGCCGCCCGCTTCAACGAGCTGCTGCGCGCCAACGGCTTCACCGAACAGGCCTATGTCCGCGAGCAGCGCGCCACGATCCTGCGCCAGCAGATCGGCGAGATGGTCGTCGGCGCGGTCACCTCCCCCGTCGCGCTTCAGGAACTCGGCCACCGCCTGCGCAACGAGCGCCGCGATATCACCCTCGTCCGCCTCGCCCCCGCCTTCGCCGGCGAGATCCCGGCTCCGACCGAGGCGCAGCTCAAGACCTTCTATGACGAGCGCAAGAGCGCCTTCCGCGCGCCGGAGCGGCGCACCGCCGATCTGCTCGCGCTCACCGCCGAGAGCCTGGCCGATGCCGGAACCGTCAGCGAGGCGGATGCCCGTGCGCGCTATGAGGAGGTCAAGGCCCAGCGCTTCACCACGCCCGAAACCCGGACCATCCAGCAGATCGCGTTCCCGACCGCGGAAGAAGCCCAGGCCGCCCGCGCGCGCATCGAGGCCGGCGAAACCTTCGATGCCGTCGCGGCCGCCCGCAACGTCGCCGCCGCCGATCTGACGCTGGGCACCTTCACGCGGACCCAGGTCTTCGATCCGGCCGTGCGCGAGGCCGCCTTCGCGCTGGCGGAGGGCACAGTCAGCCCCCCGGTCACCAGCGCCTTCGGCCCCGTCCTGCTGCGGGTCACCGCGATCGTGCCGGAAGCGGTACGTCCCTTCGACGAGGTCGCCGCCGAAATGCGCAGCGACGTCGCGACCCGCCGGGCGGCGAGCCGCATCACCGAGATCCATGATCGGATCGAGGATCAGCGTGCCGCCGCCAAGCCGCTGGCCGAGATCGCCAAGGAGTTCAACCTGCCCCTGCGCAGCGTCGGACCGATCGATGCGAGCCTGCGCCGGGCCGATGGCGGCACCGAACCGGCCTTGCCCGGCGGCGACGCGACCATCCAGGGGATCTTCCGCTCGGAGCCCGGCGTGGACAACGAGGCGGTCCGGCTGCCGCGCGATGCCGGCTATGTCTGGTACGACGTCAAGAAGATCGATCCCTCGCGCGAACAGGGCTTCGACGAGGTCAAGGCGCAGGTCGAGGCGCAGTGGCGTGCGGACGAGGTCGCGACCCGCCTCGCCGCCAAGGCGCGCGAACTCGTCGAACGGATCGACAAGGGCGAGGCCTTCGATGCGGTCGCGGCTTCGGCCGGCCTCACCATCGAGCAGGCGGCCGGCCTCAGCCGCCAGGAGCAGCGCCCCGACCTGCCGGCCAATGTGATCAACCTGATCTTCGGGACACCGGCCGGCAAGAGTGCCTCCGCCGCCATCGCCGATGGCGGGCGCATCCTGTTCAAGGTCGATGCCGCCACGGTGCCGAGCTATGCCCGCACGACGCAGGAGGCGGAAAACTTCGCCCGCACCCTGGCGGCCAGCGTCAGCGAGGACATCCTCACGCAGTATGTCGCGCAGCGGCAGACTGAGCTGGGCGTCTCGATCAACGAGACCGCCTTCCGCAATGCCACGGGCGGGAACCAGAACTGACCATGGCGGAGGCGCAGGATCAGGAGGCCTTCGCCGCCGCCTATGAAGCCGGCACCCCGCAATTGCTGCGGCAGGTGCTGGTCGGCGATTGCGAGACCCCCGTCGCCGCCTTCCTGAAGCTGCGCCACGCCACGACCGGGCCGGCCTTCCTGCTCGAATCGGTCGAGGGCGGCGCGGTGCGGGGACGCTACTCGATGATCGGCCTCGAGCCCGATCTGATCTGGCGCTGCCATCGCGGCCAGGCTTCGCTCTGCCGCCCGGCGCTGGGCGACGGCTTCCTCGCCGATCCCCGCCCGGCCTTCGAAAGCCTGCGGGCGCTGCTGGAAGAGAGCGCCATTCCTGACGCCGACGCGCCGGGGAGCGGCGAACTGCCGCCGATGGCGGCGGGCGTCTTCGGCTATCTCGGCTACGACATGGTGCGCCTGATGGAGCGCCTGCCGGAGCCCAAGGAAACCGGCACGGGCGTGCCCGACGCGATCCTGACCCGGCCCACCCTGATGGTCGTGTTCGATTCGGTGCGCGACGAGATCCATGTCGTGACGCCGGTGCGCCACCAGCCCGGCGTTCCCGCCCGCGCCGCGCATGAGCGGGCGCTGGAGCGGCTCGATGCGGTGGTGTGCGCGCTCGAAGGTCCGCTGCCGCCGGACGCCGCGACCGACATCGCCGCTCTGCCGGAGCCGGCGATCATGTCGAACACCAGCGAGGAGCGCTTCCACGAGATGGTGGCGGCCGCGCAGGACTATATCCGCGCCGGCGACATCTTCCAGGTCGTGCTGTCGCAGCGCTTCGAGGCCCCGTTCCAGCTGCCGCCCTTCGCGCTCTACCGGGCGCTGCGGCGCGTCAATCCGGCGCCTTTCCTGTGCTATCTCGACTTCACCGATTTCCAGATCGTCTGTTCGAGCCCCGAGATCCTGGTGCGGCTGCGCGACGACACGGTCACGATCCGCCCGATCGCCGGCACGCGCCGCCGTGGCGCCACTCCGGCCGAGGACGAGGCCCTGGCTCAGGAGTTGCTGGCCGATCCCAAGGAGCGCGCCGAGCATCTGATGCTGCTCGATCTCGGCCGCAACGATGTTGGCCGAGTCGCGCAGATCGGCTCGGTCAAGGTCACCGATTCCTTTTTCATCGAGCGCTACAGCCAGGTCATGCACATCGTCTCCAATGTCGAGGGGACGATCGATCCGCGCCATGACGCGCTGGCGGCGCTGTCAGCGGGCTTTCCGGCTGGCACGGTCTCCGGCGCGCCGAAGGTGCGGGCGATGGAGATCATCGACGAGCTCGAACACGACGCGCGCGGCGCCTATGGCGGCTGCATCGGCTATTTCGGCGCCAATGGTGAGATGGACACCTGCATCGTGCTGCGCACGGCGGTGGTCAAGGACGGGCGCATGCATGTCCAGGCCGGCGCGGGCATCGTCTACGATTCGAATCCCGCCTCCGAGCAGGCGGAATGCGTGAACAAGGCCAAAGCCCTGTTCCGTGCCGCCGAGGAGGCGATCCGCTTCGCCGCGCGGGCCGGACGGGGGCAGTAGCCCCCGCCTGCGCTGAGCCGCCGCGCTGCCTTGCGCGTCAGTGCGCCTTGCTCGCAGCCGCAGCGGTCACCGTCATCCGGTCGACCCAGGCGATGCCGATCGCCGAGACGATGAAGATCGTGTGGATCACGGTTTGCAGGATGATGCCGGTCTCGGTGTAGTCGGTGGTGCGGTTGGCGCTGCCGATGTTGCCGGCCTCGATGAAGGTCCGCAGCAGATGGATCGACGAGATGCCGATGATCGCCATGGCGAGCTTAATCTTCAGCACGCTGGCGTTGACATGGCTCAGCCATTCGGGCTGGTCGGGATGCCCCTGGAGGTTCAGCCGCGAGACGAAGGTCTCGTATCCGCCGACGATGACCATCACCAGCAGGTTCGAGATCATCACCACGTCGATCAGGCCCAGCACGACCAGCATGATCTGCTGCTCGCTGAAATCCGTCGCGTGCTGTACGAGATGCACCAGTTCCTTGAGAAACTTGAAGACATAGACGCACTGCGCCACGATCAGCCCGAGATAGAGCGGCAGCTGCAGCCAGCGCGAACCGAAGATGATCTTCGACATGAGGCTGAGCTGCGAGGTCGGCAGCGCCGGCTTCTGATGAGGGCTTTCGCCAGCTTGAGACATGATCGGCCTCGTATCCTTGCAACGGATGATGCAGTGCAAAATCAGCCGCTGCGATATGGAATGCAATTCGAACGCGCGCAAGCGCTTCCGCCGCGTCAGCGATGTCGGTCTACACGCGCGAGGACGACGAAATTTTGACGCGATCCTGTGACACGCTTTCCGAATACGAGCGTCCGCGTTACGCTCGGTGACCCTTCGGAGGACGCGCAAGCTTCCTCTCGCTCCAGAAGAGAGGATCTGTCCATGATCAAGACCTTCAGCCTCGCGGCTGCGCTGGTCGGTACGGCCCTGATCGCCACTCCGGCCTCCGCCGCGCCGATCATGGCGACGGCGAACCCTGCCCTCGCGACCGCTGCAGCGGCCGGCGATCTCGTCGAGACGGTTCAGTATCGTCGCTATGGCTATTATGGGCCGCGCTACGGCTATCGCGGGGGCTATTACCGGGGCGGCCGCGGAGCGGCGGTCGGCGCCGGCATCGCTGCCGGTGTGATCGGCGGTGCGCTCGCCGCCGGCGCCCTCGCCGGCCCGCGCTATGTCGAGCCTGCCCCGGTCTATGTCGCGCCCGCGCCGGTCTATGCCGCCCCGGCGCCGGTCTACGGGGCTCCCGTGCGCGCCTATGGCTACAGCGAGGCCGACGTCGATGCGGTGGCCTATTGCTCGCGCCGCTTCAAGTCTTACGATCCCGAGACCGGCACCTATATCGCCAAGGGCGGCGTCGTGCGCGCCTGCCCCTGACCTATTGCGACCGTCCGGTCGTCTACACCTCCCCGCAGCGATGCGGGGAGGTTTTTTGTTGATGGAACGAAGGCGCGATAGGCTGGACCCCTCCCGGAGCATTCCGCATGATCGTCGCTCTCACCCTGCTGCTCACCTGCCAGCTCGTCGGCGAAGCGCTGGCGCGACTTCTCGCGCTGCCGGTGCCTGGGCCGGTCATCGGTCTCGTATTGCTCTTTCTCGGCCTGCGCTGGCGGCCCTCGGCAGCTCTGGATGGCGCGCCATTGGCGACGGTGGCGGGCGTGCTGCTCGCTCATCTCTCCCTGCTGTTCGTTCCGGCCGGAACCGGGATCGTCCGCCACGCCGGCGCGCTGCTCGCCTATGGTCCAGGCCTGCTGACCGCACTCGTCCTCTCGACCGCGCTGACGCTGGCCGTCACCGCCTTCGTCTTCGTCAAGGTCGCCGCGCTGGTTGGCAGTCGACCGGACCCCACCCCGTGACGGCGCCGGATCTGACGCGCGTCGAGACGCTCTGGGTCTATCTCGCCGCCGACCCGCTTCTCTGGCTGACGGTGACGCTGGCGGCCTATGTCGTCGCAGATCGGATCTCCGCCCGTTTCGGGCGCCACCCGCTCGCCAACCCCGTGCTGATCGCCGTCGCCCTTCTCGCCGCGATCCTGACGGCGACGCGCACGCCCTTCGAAACCTATTTCCAGGGCGCGCAATTCGTCCATTTTCTGCTCGGCCCGGCCACTGTCGCGCTCGCTCTCCCCCTGCACCGTCACTGGCCACTGGTGCGCAAGGCTGTGCTGCCGATTCTGGCCGCGCTCCTCGCCGGCGCCCTGACCGCTGTGGTCAGCGCCGTCGGCGTCGCCGCCGCCTTCGGGATCCCGCAGCCGATGCTGGCCGCCCTCGCGCCGAAGTCGGTCACGGCGGCGATCGCCATGGGCATTTCCCGAGAGATCGGCGGCGAGCCCTCGCTGACGGCGACGCTGGTGATTGCGACCGGCATCCTCGGCGCCGTGATGGTGACGCCGCTGATGGTCGCCCTCCGCTGCACCGACTGGCGCGCACGCGGCTTCGCAGCGGGGCTTGCGGCGCATGGCATCGGCACGGCACGCGCCTTCCAGGTCAATCCTGTGGCCGGCGCTTTCGCCGCCATCGCGATGGGGCTGAACGGGCTTGTCACGGCGGCGCTCGTGCCGCTTATCCTGCGTCTCTTCTGATCCGGAGCCTTTCCTTTGCGCATCGCCACCTGGAACGTGAACTCGGTCCGCCAGCGGCTCGGCCACCTGCTGGATTTCCTGAAGGAGGCGCAGCCCGATGCGCTCTGCCTACAGGAGATCAAATGCGTCGATGCCGATTTCCCGCGCCGTGAGATCGAGGAGGCCGGCTGGCAGGTCGAGACCCACGGCCAGAAGACCTTCAACGGCGTCGCGATCCTGTCGCGGGCGAAGCTCGAGGACGTCCGCCGCGGGCTGCCGGGCGACGATTCCGACGAGCAGGCGCGCTATCTCGAGGGCGTTCTGCCGCTCGGCAGCGGCGTCGTGCGGCTGGCCTCGATCTATCTGCCGAACGGCAACCCGCCGAACACCGAGAAGTATCCCTACAAGCTCGGCTGGATGAAGCGGCTCGCCGCCCATACGCGGATGCTGCTCGCCCATGAGGAGCCGCTGGTGCTGGCCGGCGACTACAATGTGATCCCCGAGCCGCGTGACGCGCGCGACCCCGCCGCCTGGGTCTCGGACGCACTCTTCCTGCCGCAGACCCGCTCGGCCTTTCGCGACCTGATCAATCTCGGCCTCACCGAGGCCCTGCGCGCCACCACCGACGACGCCGGACTGTACACATTCTGGGACTATCAGGCCGGCGCTTGGCAGCGGAACAACGGCATCCGCATCGACCATCTTTTGCTCTCGCCGCAGGCGGCCGACAGGCTGGATGGAGTCCAAATCGCCAAACATGTCCGCGGTTGGGACAAGCCTTCGGACCATGTGCCCGTGATGGTGGAGCTGCGTGCGGCGTGACGCGCACCCGCCGTTCTACTCGGCCGTGCCCCGTTTCACGCCAGCTTTGATGAACACCTTGAACGGCGTGGTGCCGGAGGCATCGCTGTCGAGCGACCGCCACTGTCCGTTGGTGCAGAGAATGCCGCCCTGGGTCTCGACCGCGTCAAAAACGATGGCGTTGCGATAGACGGTGCCGTTCGGCTCGATCGCACGGAAGTTCGTGCTGCAGCGCCCATCGGCAACGACCGGATCGTAGTCATGGATCATGATGCCGCCCCCGCCCGTGCTCGGGAAGGGATCGGTCAGGACCGGCCAGTTCTCATAGGCGACATCGCCCAGGCTCGGAGCACTCGGCAGCGCGAGAAGCGCGGCGAGGATGGCGGCGGGGATGCGCATGGAACGACACTCCGGTTGACGGAGCCGTTACGCGGCGTTCGCGCGGCCGGATGCGACTGGCGTCCGAAAAATGGGGTCAGTCAGCGCTGTGGCGCGCGCGCGCCGGCGACCTGCTGACGCTCGATCAGGGCGAGCGCCGCCGTGCGGTCGCTGGCGGAAGCCGTCGAGAACGCGGTGTCGTGGCGCTCGATGATCCAGGTCTCGCGGTCGGGATCGGCGCTCTCCCGCGCGAGCGACAACCACATCAACCCGAGCACCGGCTGCCGCGGCACGCCCTCGGCCCCGCGCAACAGCATGTCGCCGAAGACGGCACGAGCAGGCGCATAGCCCTTCTCGGCCGAAAGCTTCATCCAGCGCGCCGCCTGGCGGGCGTCGCGACGCGTGCCCTGCCCGTTCATGTAGAGCCGGCCGAGATTGTACTGGCCTTCCGGGTCGCCGAAATAGGAGGCCGCGTAATGGAACATGTCGAAGGCGCGGTCGATGTTCGGGCGGACATAGCTGCCCTTGATGCCGTCCATGAAATAGCCACCGAGCGCGACGAAGGCGCTGCCGACGATGCGGCCATTGGCAGTGCCGGGAATCGCATCGGCGTTCTCGTCCGCGATCTTCGAGAAATACTCGAAGGCCTTGAGATCGTTGGCGGGTACACCCTCGCCGCCGGCATACATCCGGCCAAGCTTGAACTGTGCCGTCAGATGGCCCTGCGCGGCCGCATATTCGAGCGCGCGTACGGCACCGGCCTGATTGCCGGCGGTGGAGTCGCGCATCCAGGCCCGGATCGCATCGCGCGCACTGCTGAAGGGCACGAGCGGCAGCGCCGTATGGGCGGCCGGGGCATCGGGAGACGGAGCGAGGCTCGCGGCGCCCGCGGAGGGCGCGTCGAGGGCGCCGGGCTCGGGAAGCGCGACGCCGGGAATCGGCCGGGGCGGAACCGGACCACGAGCGCCCATGGCGTCCTGCGCCCAGGCGGCCTGCTGGCCGCCCAGGACGAGGAGCAATGCTGCGATCGTGGTCTCAGATATCCGCATAGCAATGGGTCTCGGCGGCGCCGCCCGGATGGGTCACGGCCCCTCCCTTGGCGGAGCCGACGGTCTGCGCGTATTTCCAGAGGGCACCGGAGTTGTAGTCCGTCTTGCGCGGCACCCAGCTCTTACGACGCTCCTCAAGTTCGGCATCAGAAAGGCGGACTGCGAGCTTTCCTGTGATCGCGTCGAGCTCGATGATGTCGCCGTCGCGGATCAGGCCGATCGGTCCGCCGACGGCGGCCTCAGGCCCGACATGGCCGACGCAGAAGCCGCGCGTGGCGCCCGAGAAGCGCCCGTCGGTGATGAGCGCGACCTTGTCGCCCATGCCCTGTCCGTAGAGGGCAGCAGTGGTCGACAGCATCTCGCGCATGCCGGGACCGCCCTTCGGCCCCTCATAGCGGATCACCAGAACGTCGCCGACATTGTAGCCGCGCTGGCTGACGCAGGCGAAGGCGTCCTCCTCGCAGTCGAAGCAGCGAGCCGGGCCAGTGAAGGTCAATTGCTCGGTCGTCATGCCGGCGATCTTCACGATCGCACCCTCGGGCGCGAGGTTGCCCTGCAGTCCGACGACGCCACCATTGTCAGACAGCGGCTTGTTGGCGGGACGGATCACGTCCTGCTCGTCGTTCCACTTCACGCTTGCCAGGTTCTCGGCGATCGTCCGGCCGGTGACGGTCATGCAGTCGCCGTGCAGGAAGCCATGGTCGAGCAGTGTCTTCATCAGCAGAGGAATGCCGCCGACCTCGAACATGTCCTTGGCGACGTATTTTCCGCCCGGCTTCAGATCGGCGATGTAGGGCGTCTTCTTGAAGATGTCGGCGACGGCGAAGAGATCGAAATCGATGCCGCATTCATGCGCGATCGCCGGCAGGTGCAGCGCGCCATTGGTCGAGCCGCCCGAAGCCGCAACGACCATCGCCGCATTCTCGAGCGCCTTGCGGGTGACGATGTCGCGCGGGCGGATGTTGCGGGCGATCAGCTCCATCACCATCTCGCCGGCGGTGTAGCAGAAGGTGTCGCGCACATCGTAAGGCGCCGGGGCGCCGCAGCTATAGGGCAGCGCCAGGCCGATCGCCTCGGCGACGGTCGCCATCGTGTTGGCAGTGAACTGCGCGCCGCAGGAGCCGGCCGACGGACAGGCCGCCTCTTCCAGTTCCTGCAGGTCCTCGTCCGACATCGCGCCGACGGAGTGCTTGCCGACGGCCTCGAACACGTCCTGGACGGTGACCGGCTTGCCCTTGAAGGTGCCGGGAAGGATCGAGCCGCCATAGATGAAGATCGAGGGCACGTTCAGGCGCACCATCGCCATCATCATGCCGGGCAGCGACTTGTCGCAGCCAGCGAGGCCGACCAGCGCGTCATAGCAATGGCCGCGCATCGTCAGCTCGACCGAGTCGGCGATGCATTCGCGTGAGGCGAGCGACGACTTCATGCCCTGGTGGCCCATGGCGATGCCGTCGGTGACGGTGATCGTGCAGAACTCGCGCGGCGTGCCGTTGGCCGAAGCCACGCCCTTCTTCACCGCCTGGGCCTGGCGCATCAGCGAAATGTTGCAGGGCGCGGCCTCGTTCCAGCAGGAGGCGACGCCGACGAAGGGCTGGGAAATCTGCCGGGCGGTCATGCCCATGGCGTAATAATAGGAGCGGTGCGGGGCGCGGGCCGGTCCCACGCTCACATGCCGGCTGGGGAGCCGGGACTTGTCGAAAACTCGCGCATCCATCGTCTTTTTCCTCGTTCCACCCTGCGCTGTGACGCGCGCGGCAGATGTGCCACGCAGGCCAAGCCGGGCGCAACGCCGCCCTACCCCTCCAAAGACGCGCCGAGCCGCGTCCACCGCACCAGACACAGACTTTAATTCGTCTATATCTCAGAGACTTATCGCGTCTCTTAGCTGCGGGCGTTTTGTGGCGGGATCGCGGCGGTTCCCTCGGCAGCACGGGCAGTCGGCGCAATCCGTGGAACTGTTGCGCCGATGTCACAAACCGGCGTCCCCGCCGCTGCCGATCGCAGCTCTTCAGAGCACCATCGGCAGCACGAAGAAGCCGCCGACGATGACCACCACCAGCGCCAGCGCCGTCATCGGCAGGTGCTTTTCGATAAAGATGCGGATGTCGTCGCCATAATAGCGCAGCGCGATGGCGATCATGGCGAAGAAGGTGACGCGCGAAATGATCATACCGATCGTAAACTTCCACAGGTCGAAGTGCAGGAAGCCCGACATGATCGTCACGATCTTGAAGGGGATCGGCGTCAGACCCTTGGTCACCAGAACCCAGAACCAGAAATCCTGCGAGGTCGCGATCAGCTCGGCCGCCTTGTCCTGCAGGCCGTAGATGCTGATCAGCCAGGAGCCGAGCGAGTCGTAGAGCAGCGCGCCGATGGCATAGCCGAGATAGCCGCCGAGCACCGCCCCCAGCGAGCAGACGCCGGCATAGAACCAGGCGCGGTCCGGCCTCGCGATGCACATCGGAATCAGCAGTGGGATCGGCGGCAGCGGACTGACCGAACTCTCGACGAAGGTCAGGAAGAACAGCAGCCAAGGGGCGGCCGGATGGGAGGAATAGGCAACCAGCCCGTCATAGGCGCGCTTCAACATGGCGGAAGAACAACCGGTCTTGGGTTATCGGCGTCGAGATGCATGGCGGGCTTGCGCCCCACGCGCATCTAACCGTGTCACGGGAAGAATGCCAGAGATGTCTTGCAGTAACGTCAATTTGACGACGCCTGCGCGGCCGAAAACGGGCGCGACGCTCAGGCGGGGCGCAGGCCGCGCCGTCCCGCTTCGACGACGAAGCTCGCGGCCGTCGCGACGCCGGCGCCTTTCTCGCTGACACGGTCCAGCACGCGATAATCGGCCTGCCAGCGGTCCCGGCCGACCGAGTGGCGCAGATAGCCGCGCTGGTTGTTGAAATAGCGGATATGCGGGTTCTTCTGCAGACCGACCCGCCCTGCACGGGTCATCGGCGCACCGTCGCCGCCGGAGCTGATCGACGTCGCGACGAACTCGACCCCGACAGTGGCCGAACCCGCATCGTCGAAATCGGCCTTTAGCTCGCCCGCCCAGTTCTGATGGATGTCCCCGGTGAGGACCACCGTGTTGACCACCCCCGCCTCGCCGAGCGCGTCGAACAGCCGCCGCCGCGCGGCCGCCGCGCCGTCCCACTTGTCCATGTGGTACCGGGCCGTTCCGATCTCGGGCGCACTGTCGAGGCGCATCATCATTACCTGCTGCGCCAGCACCGTCCAGCGCGGCGGCGGCAGGCGAAAACCATCGCGCAGCCACGCCTCCTGCGCAGGGCCGAGCATGGTGCGCTCGGGCGCCAGCGCCTCGGCACACCCCACCTGCCAGCCGTCGCCACAGGGCTGGTCGCTGCGGAACTGGCGCGTGTCGAGCACATCGATCCGGGCGAGTTCGCCATAGCGGAACCGCCGATAGGCCTGGATCGCCGGCCCGTTCGGCAAGGCGCTGCGCCGTAGCGGCATGTGCTCGTACCAGGCCTGGAAGCCCGCCGCCCGTCGCAGCGCGAAGATCTCAGGCGGCACGCCCGCCTCTTCGGAGATAGCACCGGCCCAGTTGTTGTCGATCTCGTGGTCGTCGAAGGAGACCAGCCACGGCGCCGAGGCATGGGCGGCCTGGAGGTCGGGGTCGAGCTTGTAGAGCGCGTAACGGCGGCGATAGTCGGACAGCGCGTAGATCTCGTCGGGATCGCCCGGCATCACGCGCGCCACCGTCAGCGGGCGGTCTCCCGGTCGGATCGTGCGGTATTCGTAGATGTAATCGCCGTAGTGGTAGATGAAGTCGAAGCGCTCCTCCGCCGCATGACGGAAGGCCGTGAAAAAGCCGTCCTCATAGCGCTGGCAGCCGACCACGCCGAAGCGCATCGCCTCGACCGCCGCCCCCGCCGCCGGAAAGGTGCGGGCGCGCCCAATCGGGCTGCGCACGCCGCCACAGGTGAAGCGATAGGCATAGAAGCGGTCAGGCTGCAGGCCGGTCACCTCGACATGCACCGCATGGCCCAGCTCCGGCCGCGCCAGCCCGGTGCCGCGCTGCAGGACCCGGGTGAAGCCCTCGTCCTCGGCCACCTCCCACGAGACCTCGACGCCCCGCATCGGCATGCCGCCATGCTCGGCCAGAGGTTCGGGTGCAAGCTTCGTCCAGATCACGAACCCGTCCTCGGCAGGATCGCCCGAGGCGACGCCGAGCGAAAACGGGTCGGCCGCGAAGACCGGGTTCGTCCAGAGCCGCTGCGCCAAGACCGGCGGAGCCGCCAGCAGCAGCCCTGACGCGGCGAGCCCCGTCAGCAGATGGCGGCGCGAGGGCGTGCCCCGCGCCGTCACGAAATCGTCGGGATCGAAGCGTCCGAAGGCGTCACGGCGGAACATGCTGGCCTCCCCGACCGAGCCACCGGCCCAAGCAGCACGGCGCCTCTACGACAACCGCGCCAGAGCCTCCGCGATCTTCAGCTTGCGCGCTTCCGCCGCCGCCTTGCGCTCGCGGTTCTCCTCGACGATCTCCTCGGGCGCCCGCGCCATGAAGTCCGGATTGCCGAGCTTCCGGTCGACGGTCGCGATGTCCTGATCGAGCTTCCCCAACTCCTTGGTCAGGCGGCTGCGCTCGACCTCGAGATCGATGATCCCGGCCAGCGGCAGCGCCGCGACCTCGCCGCGCACGATGATCTGCGCTGACTGCGCCGGCGAGACGCTCTCGAAGGCGATGTCGGACACCCGAGCGAGGCGCTGGATCATCGGGGCCCAGGCCTCGACCGTGGCACGCGTGGCCACCGAGGCGTTCACCAGTACCAGCGGCGCCTGCGTGCCGGCCGGCACATTGACCTCGGAGCGGACCGAGCGGATGTCGGAGATCAGGTCGACGACGAAGCCGATCTCGGCCTCCGCCGCAGCGTCCTTCAGCGCAGCGAGATCCGGCCAGCGGGTCAGGCAGACGAGCGACGCATCGCCTGCGGAGAGGACACGCGGAACCCCCTCGCCCGCCTTCTGTGCCCAGAGCTCCTCGGTGAGGAAGGGCATGAAGGGATGCAGCAACTGGCAGATCAGGTCGATGACATGCGCGACCGTCGCCTGCGTCTCGGCCTTCTCGGCCGGATCGACGCCCTCGCCCTGCAGCACCGGCTTCGCCAGCTCCAGATACCAGTCGCAGAACTGGTTCCAGACGAAGCGGTAGGCCGCGCCCGCCGCTTCGTTGAACTTGAAGCTCGGGATGCCCGCCGCGATGTCTTCGGCCGCGGTCGCCGCCTCGCTCAGGATCCAGCGGTTGAGCGGCAGCCTCACCTGCGCCGGGTCGAAGCCGGCAACGCGCGCGCAGCCATTCATCTCGGCGAAGCGTGCCGCGTTCCAGATCTTGGTCGCGAAGTTGCGGTAGCCCTCGACGCGCGCCGTCGCGAGCTTGATGTCGCGCCCCTGCGCCGCCATCGCCGCCAGCGTGAAGCGCAGCGCATCGGCCCCGTACTGATCGACCAGCGTCAGCGGGTCGATGACGTTGCCCTTCGACTTCGACATCTTCGCGCCCTTCTCGTCGCGAACGATGGCGTGGATGTAGACGTCCCTGAACGGCACCTCGTCCATGAAGTTGAGGCCCATCATCATCATCCGGGCGACCCAGAAGAAGATGATGTCGAAGGCGGTGACGAGCGTCGCCGTCGGGTAGTAGCGCTTCAGCTCGGCCGTATCCTCCGGCCAGCCCAGCGTCGAGAACGGCCAGAGCGCCGAGGAGAACCAGGTGTCGAGTACGTCCTCATCGCGCGTGAGCTGGACCGCCCCGCCATAATGGCCGATCGCCTTGGCCTGGGCCGCGGCCTCCGATTCCGCGACGAAACATTCGCCATCGGGTCCGTACCAGGCCGGAATCTGGTGGCCCCACCAGAGCTGGCGCGAGACGCACCAGGGCTCGATGTTCTCCAGCCAGTCGTAATAGACCTTGGTCCAGTTCTCGGGTGTGAACTTCGTCCGCCCGTCCTGCACCGCCTTGAGCGCGCGGTTCGCCAGCGGCTTGACGTCGACATACCACTGGTCGGTCAGCCAGGGCTCGATCACGACGTCCGAGCGGTCGCCATGCGGGACGGTGTTGGTGTTGGGCTCGATCTTGGCGAGATAGCCGCGTTCAGCCATCATCGCGACCACTGCTTTGCGCGCTGCAAAGCGGTCGAGACCGCGTAAATTCTCGGGAATTTGTTCGCTAGCCGAGTCCCCCACTATGGGTTCGTCCGCCAGTTGAACGTTCGCGCTCGATTTTTTGAAGCTGAAATCTTGCCAGAAGCTGGAAACAATCTTCGCCTCGCCGTCGAGGATGTTGATGACCGCGAGCTTGTGCCGCTTGCCGACCTCGAAATCATTGAAGTCGTGCGCCGGGGTGATCTTGACCGCGCCGGTGCCCTTCTCCGGATCGGCATAATCGTCGCCGACGATCGGGATGATGCGGCCGACCAGCGGCAATACGGCGTTTCGGCCGATCAGATGGCCGATCCGCTCGTTCTCCGGATGCACGGCGACGCCGGTGTCGCCCAGCATCGTCTCCGGCCGCGTCGTCGCGACCTGGATATAGGTCGAAGCGTCGTCGGCATCGTAGGTCACGCCTTCGAGCGGATAGTTGAAATAGTAGAGATGCCCGCCCGGGTCCTTGTTCAGAACCTTGTCGAGCTTGGCGGCGTCGAACGCATCCTCATTGCCGCGCTGCCATTTGAACGAGCCGGTCTTCTCGACCTGCACGACCTCGAGATCCGAAATCGCGGTCTGGAACTTCGGGTCCCAGTTCACCAGCCGCTTGGCGCGGTAGATGAGCCCCTGCTCGTGCAGGGCGACGAAGACCTTGAGGACGGCCTGGCTCAGCCCCTCATCCATGGTGAAGCGCTCGCGCGACCAGTCGCAGGAGGCCCCCAGACGCTTCAGCTGGTTGACGATCGTCCCGCCGGACTCCTCCTTCCACTTCCAGACCTCGGCCAGGAAGGCCTCGCGGCCCATCGTGCGGCGGTCGGTCTTGTTCTCGGCCGCGAGCCGGCGTTCGACGACCATCTGCGTCGCGATGCCGGCATGGTCGGTGCCCGGCTGCCAGAGCACATCCTTGCCGCGCATCCGCTCGAAGCGGCAGAGCACGTCCTGCAGCGTGTTGTTGAGCGCGTGGCCCATATGCAGCGAGCCGGTGACGTTGGGCGGCGGGATCACGATGCAGTAGGGCTCGGCGCCCGGCGCCGCGCCGCGCCCGGCGGCGAAGGCATTCGCCTCTTCCCAGGCCTTGCTGATCCGTGCCTCGACGGCGGCCGGCTCGAATGTCTTGTCCATCATCGCTTCGCTCGAACGGAAAACGGCCGGGGCTCGGCCCGGCCGGATAAATCTGAGGCCCGAAAGGTCGCCGGACTTAAGAGCGCAACCCGCCCCCCCGCGTCAACCGCTGGCGGCAACCGCGAGGTCGCGCCAAGGAACCAGCGCGGCCCCTGCCGGTTGAACCTGCAATCCAGCAGGAGCTTCACCATGACCCATCACACCGACCAGACTCAGGTCTGGGACCTTATCGACGATATCAAATTCGCCATGCTCGTGACCCATGACGGCGAGGGCGACGAGCTGCGCGCCCGCCCGATGCACGCCCATGGCGAGCGTGACGAGGACACGATCTACTTCCTCACCGATCGTCGCCACCACAAGGATGACGAGATCCGCATCAATGACAATGTCTGCGTCGCCTTCGCCGACAACAGCGGCATGCGCTACGTCTCCGTCACCGGCACGGCGACCGTGGTCGACGACCGCGCCAAGGTGAAGGAGTTGTGGGATCCGAGCAACAAGGCCTTCTGGGACAGCGAGGACGATCCGAACATCCGCGTGTTGCGCGTGCGCCCGTCCATGGCCGAGTTCTGGGCGAGCCCGGGCAAGATCGTCACCACGGTGAAGATGGCTGCGGCAGCCCTCACCGGCGCCAAGCCCGATCTCGGCGTCAACCGCAAGGTGGCCCTGTGATGAACCTGCTCGTCCACGCCGTCGGCGCCTGGATTGCGGCGGAAGCCGCCTCCGGTCGCTATCCCCGCCCCGTCGCAGTCGGTCTGTCGATGCTCGTGTCGCGCCTCGGCGCTCCGACGATGGCGATGACGGTCATGGCACTCGCGATCAAGCGGCTCAACGAGGCCGGCGCCTTCGAGCGCCTGAAGACGCCCGCGGTCGAAAGCCGGCAGCGCCTCGGCGACCGCTGAGACGGACGCGCGGCTGGTCGCTTAGTGACGGCCGCCGCGCGCGACCCGCTCGATCTCGGCACGCACCAGTCGCTCGACCATCGTCGGGAGGTTGTCATCGAGCCAGGTCTTGAGCATCGGCTTGAGCATGTCCTTGACGAGATCCTCGAGCGTTCGCGCATTGTTGGTCAGCACCGTATGCGCGAGCTGGCCGAAGGCGCTGGTCACGGCCGAGCTGGTCTGATCGGACAGCAGTTGCGCCATGTCGAAGGCGGGTGGCGGAGGCGCAGCCGCAAAGGAGGGGGCAGGCTCCGGCGCGGGGGGCGGAGGCGGTGGCACAATCGCCACGGGCTCCGGCTCCGGCGGCGGAGGCGGCTCCAGGAAGTCGACATCACCATCGGCTGGCGGGACGGCCTCCGGCTCCGGCGGCGGGACGAGCGCGGCTTCAGCGCCGAGATCGAGAACGTCATCCTCGATCGGAGGCGGCGGTGGTGGCTCCTCGGCGATCGGCGCGGCTTCGACGCCGGCTTCCGCCGGCTTGACCTCATCATCGGAGATGATCCGCCTGATGGAGGCGAGGATCTCCTCCATGGAGGGTTCGTTGGCCTTCGGTTGCGCGCTCATCTGATCCGGACCACTCGACTCCGGGCGCACCGACAGAATCAACGCCGCCCAGCCATCGAGTATTTCACGCAGGCGACGTCAGGCAAGGCGCAGGCCGGTTCAACCCACAGGGAAACCGCCCCTGTTGCGCGAATGTCGACAGGCGAGGCTGGAGCGCAGCGCTCCGGCCAGTCTTAGCGACCGGACGGAGTCTCGGTGCCCCAGAGCAATCCCTTGACCTGCTCGTAGTGGCGCCGCTCGTCATAGACCTCGGTCCGCAGCTTCAGCGTCGTCGCGGAGAGCCGTCCGATGGCCGACAGCACAGAATAGGACGCTACCACCCGATCGCGCTGGGCCGTCACCAGCGTCGAACGCGCGCTCACCAGTTCCTGCTGAGCGTTCAGCACGTCGAGCGTGGTACGCTGGCCGACCTTGGCCTCCTCGCGAACGCCGGCGAGCGCCGTTTCCGCCGCCTGAACCTGAGCCTGCGCCGCCACGATCTGCGCCTTGGCCGCCTCTAGGCTGCCCCAGGCCGAGACGACCGCGGCTCGCACCGTGTCGCGCTGGGTGTCGACCTCGATCCGCCGCTGGCCGGCGGTTTCCTTGGCCTGCCGCGTCCGCGAATAGACTTGGCCGCCCTCGTAGATCGGAATCGTCAGTGTGCCGACGACGCTGGCCGAGGCGCGGTTGTCGCCGAACTGGGTCGAATCGTAGCGCTGCTGCACGAGACCGCGCACGCCCAGAACAGGATAGAGGTCGGCCTCCGTGACCTTGACCTGCAGCTCCGCCGCATCGACGCCGTGCAGCGACGCGACGATCGCCGGATGGCCCGTCAGCGCCGTATCGAGCGCCGCCGGCAGCGACTTCGGGAGCAGATGCTCCACCGGCCTGCCGGGTGCTAGCTGCTTCGGCTCGGCGCCGACATTCTGGCGGTAGCGCGCGATCGACGTCTTCAGATTCGACTCGGCCAGGATCGCCTGGGACTGGGACTGCGACAGCCGTGCCTCGGCCTGCGCGACGTCGGTGCGTGTCACCTCGCCGACCTGAAAGCGGTCGCGGGTCTGGCGCAGCTGCTCTTCCAGCACCTCGACGTTGTTGCGGTTGAGCGTGAGGATCGCGGTGTCCCGCAGCACGTTCATGTAGGAGGTCGCCGCGTCGAGCAGCACGTTCTGCTCGGTATTGCGCAAGGTGGCGCGGGCACCGAGAACCTGCGACTCGGCCTGGCCAACCGAATTGCGGGTCTTGCCGCCGTCGAAGATGTTCTGATCGATCTGGACGCCGCCGCCGCGCGGAGCGAGCCGGGTCGTGGACGTCCGGCCGCCCGGCACATTGGCATCGGTGATGCTGGCGCCGATATCGGCGGAGGCCGTGACCCTCGGGCGATAGCCCGACAGCGCCTGCGGTACGTTCTCATTGGTCGCACGGAGCGAGGCGCGCTGCGCATTCAGCGTGGGATTGCCGGAGTAGGCGCGAGACAGTGCCGCTTCCATGGTCTGCGCCAACGCACCCGGGGCAACGCTCGATGCGAGCACCAGTCCGAGCGCGGCGAGCGAGAGCCTGCCGAATGTTCCGTTCTTAATCCGTCGTGTCACCGGACGCCTCATGTGCGGACTCGAGTCGCGCCCAGGCATCGCCCCAGCCTCGGCATACAAAGAGAGCGTTACATAGCCCGGCCCGGC
Source organism: Methylobacterium sp. CCH7-A2 (assembly GCF_001557075.1). Classification (NCBI taxonomy): domain Bacteria; kingdom Pseudomonadati; phylum Pseudomonadota; class Alphaproteobacteria; order Hyphomicrobiales; family Methylobacteriaceae; genus Methylobacterium; species Methylobacterium sp. CCH7-A2. The sequence goes on along the minus strand of NZ_LSKN01000099.1, from coordinate 63,826 downwards.
CCGAGCGCCAACGCGCCGTTAGCGACCGCAGCACGAAGAGTGGGTCGGTGCCGCAAAAATGCGACACCGCGCGAATTTAGAAGACGAATGCCGGTTTCTTGCGGAACTCGGCCAGAGCGGGCGCTGCAGCGTCGAAAACCGGGCGTCCCGAAACGCCGCCGGACGTCTTCTGATAAAGCTTCACCCGTGCCGCTCGTCCGAGCCCCTCGACCACGATCAGCCGCCCGCCGTCGCGCAGCAGCGGGAAGAGCTCCTCCGGCGGAACCTCACAGGCGCCTGCGACGAGCACGGCGTCGAATCGATCATCGCCGGGCCCATCCGCCGTCATTGTGACGGCGAGACCGGCGGCCGCGACGGCTGCCTTCGCCAGATCGAGGGCGGCGGCATCGGTCTCCCAGAGGGTCGCGTCGGCGCCCATCTGCGCCATCAGCGCGGCGCCGTAGCCGCTGCCTCCGCCATATTCGAGCACCGCCTCGCCCGGCTGCACGTCCAGCACTTGGATCATCCGAGCCAGCACCATCGGCGTCATCAGCGCCCGGCTCGTTCCCGGCAGCGCCACCGTCTGGTCCAGATAGGCGAGATGGGAGAGAGAGGCGGGCAGGAACGCCTCGCGCGGCACGCTGTCGGCCGCAGCGAGCACGCTGCGATCCGTCACGTCATAGGTCCGCAGCTGGCAATCGACCATCATGCGGCGCAGCGCGGCGAAACTCTCCATGGCGCGAAATCTCCGTCCGCCGAAATCCTGAGTCCGGCCGGCGTTGGGAGGGCGCTCGCGCCCGTGCCGGCCGCCATGCCAGCCATCGCTGCTTTCTGTTCGAGCGCGCCGCAAAAGGCAAGACGCCGGGCTCGCCCGTCGTCCGCGCGGCAATCTCGCGCATAGCGCGCAAAGCCGCGTCGGCACCAAGCGCGCCGCCCTGTCCGGCAACGCGAACATGACCTAACGTCATGTCGATTCGGTTGGGTGGATGTGATGTTCGATACGAAGTCGCTGTGCGTGGCCGTTGTGGAACGAGCGGATGTGGCGACGGCCTTGACGAGCACCGGCCACTCGGGAGCGCGCTATCTTGCGGCCAACAATGGCTATCTCGCCCTGACGGAACGTGTCTGGGGTGAGCTTGAGGGCCGTTCGCCGATCAGCGCCGGCGCGGCGATCGGCGACCCCGATCGCGACCGCCGCCTGTGGCTGCTGGACCGCAATGGCTACTATGACTGCGAGCAGGCGGTCATCGGCGCAGCCTCCGGCCGCCGCGTGCCGGTCGAGATCAGCGCACAGCGCGTCTGGTGCAGCGGCATCGCCTGCGACCTCGAATTTTTCCGGCCGCTGGCGCTGCCGCAGACGGGCGCGGCCATGGCCCCGCCCGGTCCGCGCGCGGCCTTCCTGCCCGAGCTCGAAACCAATCTGCGAAAGCTGACGCCCTTCGACCGGACGATCCTGATCCGGCGGATGCTGACAGCCGTGGCCGAAGGCGGAATCCTGATTGCGCGAGTCGATCCGAACCCGGCCATCACGCGTTATTCCGACACGCTGCGCGGCAGGCTTGCGGCCTATATCGCGCCGGGCCGGAGCGAGATCGCGGTGAAGCTGGATTTTTCGGCGTTGGACGAGGCGGCCGCCGAGCGGCATCTGCTGGAATTGGCGGCGGAAATCTGGAGCCTGATCCGCTTCACCAAGGATCCCGAGACAGCTGGCATGCTGGAGAGGCTGGTCGCCCCCTATACGCTGCCGACATCGCCCGTCGTCGCCCGGCTGGGCGACTGACCCGGCATGGACACGGCGTCGATCAGGGTAACGATCACGGTATCGGGGGATTTTGGAGGCCTCGCCCGGAATCGAACCGGGGTGCAAGGATTTGCAGTCCTCTGCGTAACCACTCCGCCACGAGGCCTTCCGTCGGCGCCGCGCTGCGACGTCGATGGCCGCAATAACCATAAGCCGCGGCGCGCTGCAACAGCCAAGCATCATGCACAGGCCCGACGTCGCCTTTCCGTCATCGATCGACGGAAAGGGGTTGCGTCCCCCGGACGGCGTCGCTATACGCCGCCCACCGATCCCGGATAGCTCAGCGGTAGAGCAATCGACTGTTAATCGATTGGTCGCAGGTTCGAATCCTGCTCCGGGAGCCAGCGATTTCGAAAGGCTCGGGCGTCGCCGCCCGGGCCTTTTTGCTTTGCTGAGGAAATCGGGGCTTGCGACGCCTGGCCTGCTTCGTCCTGCCACAGCCGACCGGCTGGCGCGGCAGGTAACCTCGCGTTACCTCTGCGCTGATGTCCCTCTCGCCTTCACCCTCGATCCACTGGTTCCGCGACGATCTGCGCCTCGCCGACAACCCGGCGCTGGCGGCGGCCGTGGCTGCGGGACCGACGCTGTGCCTGTATATCCTCGACGAGCGACCGGAGCGGCGGCCGCTCGGCGGCGCCAGCCGGTGGTGGCTGTCGCGCTCGCTCGCCGCACTCTCCAGCGAGCTGGAGCGCAGGGACGGCGCCCTGCTCCTGCTGCGAGGCGACCCGGAAACTCTCCTGCCGAAAGTGGCGGAGATGATCGGCGCCGCTCTCGTCACCTGGAGCCGCCGCTATGACGGCGACTCGGTCGCGCTCGACGCCCGCATCAAGAGCGAACTTCAAAACGGCGGCCGGCAGGTCTCAAGCTTCAACGCGGCGCTGCTGAATGAGCCCTGGCAGGTCACCACCAAGACCGGCGACCCCATGAAGGTGTTCACCCCCTATTGGCGCGCCGCCCGCGCTCGCGGCGAGCCGCCGGCGCCCCTGCCCGCACCCGTCCGAATCGCCACACCGGCCCTGCCCGCCGGATTGACCGCGCTCGCCGTCACCCGCGAGGATCTTGCCTTGGAGCCCCATGCGCCCGACTGGGCGGGCGGCCTGCGCGAGGCGTGGACGCCGGGCGAGGCTGGCGCCGCCGCCGCGCTCGAACATTTTCTGGCGGGGCCGCTCGCCGGTTATGGCGAAGACCGCAACCGGCCCGATCTGGCGTCGACCTCACGTCTGTCGCCGCATCTGCGCTTCGGCGAGATCGGCCCCCGCCAGGTCTGGCATGCGACCCACAGCGCCGTCGAAAGCGGGGCGGCAGCTGCTCCCGAATCCGATGCCGAGAAATTCCTCTCCGAGATCGGCTGGCGGGAGTTTTCCTACCATCTCCTCTTCCACAATCCTGATCTCGCGACCCGCAACTACAATCCGCGCTTCGATGCCTTCCCCTGGCGCCATGACGATGCCGCACTGGAGGCCTGGCGGCGCGGGCGCACCGGCTATCCGATCGTCGATGCGGGGCTGCGCGAGCTCTGGACCACCGGCTGGATGCACAACCGCGTCCGGATGATCGTCGCCTCCTTCCTGATCAAGCATCTGCTGATCGACTGGCGCGAGGGCGAGGCCTGGTTCTGGGACACGCTGGTCGATGCCGACCCCGCCAACAACGCCGCGAGCTGGCAGTGGGTCGCGGGCTCCGGTGCCGACGCCGCGCCCTATTACCGGATCTTCAACCCCGTGACGCAGGGGCTGAAATTTGATCCCCGCGGCGCTTATGTCCGCCGCTGGATCCCTGAGATCGCGGCGCTTGGCGATGCCGAGATCCACGAACCCTGGAAGGCCTCCACCGCCATCCTGCGCCGCGCGGAGATCGAACTGGGCGTGACCTATCCGCGCCCGATCGTCGATCTCGATGCCGGCCGCCAGCGGGCGCTGGCGGCGCTGGCCGCCACCAAGGGCTGACGCTCAAAGCGGCCGGGCGCCGCCGCGACGTGACGCCTGCCGCAGCAGCCAGAAATAGGCCGGATAAGGCAACAAATTCAGCAGCTTCATCGGCCAGGACAGCCGGCGCGGGAAGGTGATCTCGAAGCCGCTCGAGGCCAAGCCTTCGACGATCCGCCGCGCCGCCGCCTCGGGCGGCATGATGAAGGGCATCGGCACCGCCTTGGGGCGCGTCATCGGCGTTGCCACCCAACCCGGATTGACGAGCTGGAGCGTGATGCCGGCTCGGTCGCAGTCGAATCTCAGCGTCTCGCAGAGATGGATGACGGCCGCCTTTGAGACGCCATAGGCGGAGGCGCCCGGCAGCCCGCCATAGCCGGCGACGGAGGCGTTGACGGCGATCTGCCCGCGGCCGCGCGCGCTCATCCGCTCCAGAAGCACCGAGAGCCCGCGTGCGACACCGACGAGATTGACCGCGATGATTCGCTCGAACGCCTCCATGTCGAGGACTCCGTCCGAATCCGGCGCGATGCCGGCATTGAGGAAGGCGAGCGCGATCGGCCCCTGCACGCTCTCGACCCCTTCGATGACGGCCTTCATCGAATCGGCGTCGGTGATGTCGCCGGCATGGGCGAGGATGCGGCCGGGCAAGCCCTCAGCGCGGCGCGCGATGTCCTCCAGCAATTCGAGGCGTCGAGCGGTAATCGCGACGGTCCAGCCCTGTCGCGCGAGTTCGAGCGCGACGGCCTCACCGATGCCGGAACTGGCTCCGGTGATCCAGGCGACGCCGTCGCCGGGCCGCATCCGCTGCGGGGACTGGCGCTGCATCGATCGGACCCTCACGGATGGCACGGATGGCCTATCTAGGCGGAGCCGCGGCGTGACGGAAGTCCCGGCACAAGCCGAGGTGGCGTCGCGGCCACGTCCGGTGCAATCTCCGCTGCCCTGCCCGACCGGCCCCGCGCCGGCCCTGCCACGAGTTGCCCGACCATGACCACCGCCCTGCTCTTCCGCGACGACGCCTATCTCGCCGAGACTCCCGCCACCGTGCTGGCGATCAATGAGCGCGGCGGTATTGAACTGGACCGGACGGTCTTCTACGCCACCGGCGGCGGCCAGCCCGGCGATGCCGGGCTGCTGCGCCGGGCCGACGGCTCGACCATCACGATCGGCAGCGCGGTCTATGGTCCGCAGGACCGCAGCCGCATCCTGCATGTGCCGCTGGACGGCCAGCCCGCGCCGCAGCCGGGCGAAGCGGTGACCGCCGTGCTCGACTGGGAGCGCCGCCTCAAGCGCATGCGCATCCACACCGCGCTGCATCTGCTCAGCGTCGTCCTGCCCTTCCCCGTCACCGGCGGCGCGATCGGCGACGGCGACGGGCGCCTCGACTTCGATATTCCCGAGGGCGGACTCGACAAGGTCGAGATCGCCGAAAAGCTGAACGCGCTGGTGGCGCGCAACGCCGCCGTGACGGAGCGCTGGATCACCGATGCCGAGCTCGACGCCAATCCCGGCCTCGTCAAGACGATGTCGGTCCAGCCGCCTCGCGGCTCGGGACGCATCCGGCTAGTCGCGATCGGTGACATCGATCTCCAGCCCTGCGGCGGCACCCATGTCCGCAACACCGCCGAGATCGGCCTTGTCGCGGTCACGGATATCGAGAAGAAGGGCAAGCAGAACCGCCGCGTCCGGATCGCGCTCGCCTGAGGGCAGGCGCGCCCCCAAAGCCAGAAACCGAATTCAGGGAAACGCAGAGATGGCCAGCGACACCGTTTTCGTCTCGACCGACTGGCTCGCCGAGCGCCTCGACGCGCCCGACATCGTGGTCGTCGACGGCTCCTGGTATCTGCCGGTCCATGCCCGCGATCCGCATGCGGACTATGCCGAGCGGCGCATTCCCGGCGCGGTGCGCTTCGACATCGACGCGGTCAAGGACACCGGCTCCGACCTACCGCACATGCTGCCACGCCCGGAAGCCTTCGCCGCCGCCGTCGGCGCCATGGGCATCGGCGATGGCATGCGCATCGTCGTCTATGACGGGCTTGGCCTGTTCTCGGCGCCGCGCGTCCGCTGGACGTTTCGGACCTTCGGCGCCAAGGACGTGGTCATTCTTGAAGGCGGCTTCCCTAAATGGCAGGCCGAGAATCGCCCGATCGAGCTGGGCCCGCCGCGCAGCCGCGCCGCGCGCAGCTTCACCGCCCGTCTCGACCATTCCGCCGTCGCCGATGCCGGCGACATCGCCCGGGCGCTGACGGAGGGAACTGCGCAGGTGGTCGATGCCCGGCCGGGCGACCGCTTCCGCGGCGAGGCGCCGGAGCCGCGCGCCGGCGTCCGCTCCGGCCACATGCCCGGCTCGCTCAACCTGCCCTTCCCGGCCATCGTCGAGAACGGGCAGCTCCGGTCGCCGGAGGCCATCGCCGCCGCCTTTGCCGAGGCGGGCGTCGATCTCGACCGGCCGCTGATCACGAGCTGCGGCTCGGGCGTCTCGGCGGCGATCCTGTCCACGGCGCTGGAGACGATCGGCAAGCCGGCCCGCGCCCTCTATGACGGCTCCTGGGCCGAATGGGGCGCGAGCGACCGCCCGATCGCGACGGGGCCGGCCAAGCGCGGTTAGAACACGGAGGCGCCGCGTCATTGACCGGCGCCGGCAGAGAATACTAAACCGACAAGGTAACCATCCTGAACAGCTGGCGACACCGTCTGCTGTCACAGGCGGGTCGTGGTGCCCGTCATAAGGCTCTTCGCCCATACCAACCGAGAGGCGGCTGCGACCGTCGCGGACAGCAGCACGGACAGCGACGATGACACCCGGCCCCGAGATGACGGCAACCGCGCCCAAGGCGACGCGCCGGGACTGGCTGGGGCTGGCCGTGATCGCCCTGCCCTGCCTGCTCTATTCGATGGACCTCACCGTCCTGAACCTCGCCATCCCGCAGCTCAGCGTCGATCTCAAGCCGAGCGCGGCGCAACTGCTCTGGATCGTCGACATCTACGGCTTCATGGTCGCGGGCTCGCTGATCACAATGGGTACGCTCGGCGACAGGATCGGGCGGCGCAAGCTGCTTCTGATCGGCGCTGCCGCCTTCGGTCTGGCCTCGGTCCTCGCCGCCTTCTCGACCAGCGCCGAGATGCTGATCGCGACCCGCGCTTTGCTCGGCATCGCCGGCGCGACGCTGGCGCCCTCGACGCTGTCGCTGATCCGCAACATGTTCCTCGATCCCAAGGAGCGCAGCTTCGCGATCGGCATCTGGATCGCCAGCTTCTCGGCCGGCGGCGCGATCGGCCCGCTCGTCGGCGGGCTCCTGCTGGAGCATTACTGGTGGGGCTCGGTCTTCCTCGTTGGCGTGCCGGTGATGATCCTGCTGCTGGTGCTCGGCCCCTTTCTGCTGCCGGAGTTCAAGGACCCGAACGCCGGCCGGGTCGATCTCGCCAGCGCGGCGCTCTCGCTCGCGGCGGTTCTGGCGGTGATCTACGGCATCAAGCATCTGGCCGAGCATGGGATCGCCTGGCGGGCCGCCGCCGCGATCATCGCCGGCCTCGTCATCGGCGGTGTTTTCCTGCGCCGGCAGCGCCGCCTCTCCGATCCCTTCCTCGACCTGCGGCTGTTCCGCAATCCGATCATCAGCGCGGCGCTGGCGATCAATGTGCTCGGCTTCCTGTTCCTGTTCGGCAGCTTCCTCTTCATCGGCCAATACTTCCAGCTGGTCAGGGGCTTCACCCCCCTCGAGGCCGGGCTCTGGAGCCTGCCCTCCGCGCTGGCCTTCATCCTGGGCACGCCGATCGTGCCCGTCCTGGCCCACCGCTTCCGTCCGGCCCAGATCATGGCGGTCGGGCTGATCATGGCGGCGCTCGGCTTCGCCCTGCTCTCGCGCATCGACACGGGCTCGAGCGTCAGCCTCGTCGTCGTCGCCTCGGTGATCTTCTCGCTCGGCTTCACCCCGGTCGTCGCTCTGACGACGGAACTCGTCGTCGGCAGCGCCCCGCCCGAGCGCGCCGGCTCGGCCGCGGCGATCTCCGAAACCAGCCTGGAATTCGGCGGCGCCGTCGGCATCGCCATCCTCGGCAGCATCGTCACCGCCGTCTATCGCAGCCAGATGGCGCTGACCCAGCCAAGCGGTATGGCCCCCGACGCCGCCCGCAGCGCCGCGGCCACGCTCGGCGGCGCCGTCGCGGAGGCGGCGCGGCTGCCGCCCGATCTCGCATCGAGTCTTCTCGCGGCGGCGAGGATGGCCTTCGTCGCCGGCATGCAGCTCTCGGCGTTGGTCGCGATGGTCGGGCTCGTCGTCACCGCGATGACCGCCCTCGTCCTGCTGCGCAACGCGACGGCCGCTTCGCACCACGGCTGAGCGCCGCGCGGTTTCCCTCGCGCCCCGCCTGCCCTACCCTGGCGCCAGAGGAGCCGACCGATGAGCGATCACGACCACCCGCACGATCACCCGCACGACCATGAGCATGGCGGCGAGCCGCGCTGGAAGCATGATGGCGTGCGCGTCATCAGCGGCGACAGGCTCGATCCCAACACCGCCCAGACGCCTGGCATGTTCCGGCAGGCGGCGATCAACCATGCCCGCGTCGGCGCGCAGAAGATCTGGGCGGGCACGGTCTCGATCCAGCCCAATGCCAAGACCGGCGTGCACCATCATGGCGAGCTGGAGAGCGTGATCTATGTGGTCCGCGGCAAGGCGCGGATGCGCTGGGGTGAGCGGCTCGAATTCGTCGCCGAGGCCGGCCCGGGCGACTTCATCTACGTGCCGCCCTTCGTGCCGCACCAGGAGATCAACGCCGATCCCGACAACCCGCTCGAATGCGTGCTGGTCCGCTCGGACAACGAGGCGGTGGTGGTCAACATCACCGATGTCGACCCGGTCGAGGCGCCGGAATCGGTCTACTGGGTCGACCCGATCCACAAGCATCCGCCGGGCTGACGCGCACTACAACCTCAACCATCGCCATCCAGACGCACGCGCCTTGACTCGCCACGCCGCCCTCTGCGACCATCGCTGTATACGGCGAAACACAGCGCCATGTTGCGGAGGACCCTCGGATGCTCAGGCGGCGCGCTCTTATGGCAATGGCCCTGGCTGCGGCCTTTGGCCTCGCATCGGGCAGCAGCCAGGCGCTCGCCCAGCCGAAGGAACTCGTGATCTTCGCCGCCGCCAGTCTGAAAAACGCGCTCGACGAGGCCGCCGCCGGCTGGGCCCGCGAGACCGGCAAGCCGGCACCGAAGATGTCCTATGCCGCGAGCAGCGCATTGGCGAAGCAACTCGAAGCCGGCGCCCCGGCCGATCTCTTCCTCTCGGCCGATCTCGACTGGATGGATCATGCCGCCGGGAAGGGCCTGATCCGGCCCGACACCCGCGTCACCCTGCTGGCCAACCGCATCGCCCTGATCGCCCCCTCGGATTCGACCGCCACCATCGCCAAGGGGCCGGGCCTCGATCTCGCCGCCGTTGTCGGCCAGGGCCGCCTGGCCATGGCGAATGTCGACTCCGTGCCCGCCGGAAAATACGGCAAGGCGGCGCTGGAGAAGCTCGGCGCCTGGGATGGCGTCAAGGACAAGCTCGCCCAGGCCGACAATGTGCGGGCGGCGCTGCTGCTGGTCTCGCGCGGCGAGGCGCCGCTCGGCATCGTCTACACCACCGACGCAGCCGCCGATCCGAAGGTGAAGGTGCTGGCGACTTTCCCGCCGGATTCGCACCCGCCGATCCTCTATCCCGTCGCCGTAACCAGGGATTCGACCCATCCCGACGCGGTCGCATTCCTCGCCTATCTGCGCGGCGCGGGTCCGAAAGCCGCCTTCGAGAAACAGGGCTTCACCGTTCTGAACAAGGCCGCCAACGCGACGTGACCGACTGGCTGTCCCCGGAAGAATGGGCGGCGGTCCGGCTCAGCCTCCTCGTCGCCAGCACAGCCATGCTCGCGAGCCTGCCTTTTGGGATCGCGGTGGCGTGGCTGCTGGCGCGCGGCCGCTTCTGGGGCAAGTCGATCCTCGATGCAGCCGTGCATCTGCCGCTGATCCTGCCGCCGGTCGTCACCGGCTATCTGCTTCTGATCTGGTTCGGCAGACGCGGACCGGTCGGACAGGTTCTGCATGACTGGTTCGGAATCGTGCTCTCCTTCCGCTGGACGGGCGCCGTGCTGGCCGCGGCCGTGATGGGCTTCCCATTGATGGTGCGGGCGATCCGGCTCTCGATCGAGGCGGTCGACCGCAAGCTGGAAGACGCTGCCGGCACGCTCGGCGCGAACCCGGCCTGGGTGTTCGCGACCGTGACGCTGCCGCTCTGCCTGCCCGGCATCCTCGCGGGGATGATCCTCTGCTTCGCCAAGGCGATGGGCGAGTTCGGCGCCACCATCACCTTCGTCTCGAACATCCCCGGCGAGACCCAGACACTGCCCTCGGCGATCTACACCTTCACCCAGGTGCCCGGCGGCGAGGCCGGCGCGACGCGGCTGACGCTGATCTCGATCGCGATCTCGGTGTCGACGCTGTTTGCCTCCGAGGCGCTGGCACGGCTGGCCTCACGGCGGGTCGGCGCCGCATGACGACCGGGCTCGACATCGTCGTCCAGCACCGGCTCGGGGCCTTCACGCTCGACGCGACCCTGCGCTCTCAGGGCGGCCTGACCGCACTCTACGGCCCCTCCGGCTCCGGCAAGACCTCGCTCGTCAACGTGATCGCGGGGCTCATCCGTCCCGAAGCCGGCCATGTCCGGCACGACGGCGAGGCACTGTTCGACCGGGCGGGCGGCGTCTTCGTGCCGCCGCATCGCCGCCGGATCGGCTATGTCTTCCAGGAGGCGCGGCTGTTCCCGCATCTCAGCGTGCGCCGCAATCTGCTCTTCGGACGCTGGTTCGCGCCGCGCGGGAAAGCCGATCGCACTGATCTCGCGGCGGTTCTGGACCTGCTCGGCATCGGCCATCTGCTGGCGCGCCGGCCGGGCGACCTCTCGGGCGGCGAGAGGCAGCGGGTGGCGATCGGCCGGGCGCTGCTGGCGCGCCCCCGCCTGCTGCTGATGGACGAGCCCCTTGCCTCGCTCGACGAGGCGCGCAAGGCCGAGATCCTCCCCTATATCGAGCGCCTGCGCGACGAGGCCGGTATCCCCATCGTCTATGTCTCGCATGCGCTGGCCGAGGTCGCGCGGCTGGCGACGACGGTCGCAATCATCGAGGCCGGCAGGGTCACGGCCTGCGGACCCGCTGCCACGATCCTGTCGCGTCTCGATCTCGCGCTCCGGCCGGGATCGCCCGAGCCGAGTTCGCTGATCGAGGGCTTTGTCGGCACGGTCGATCCCGCCTTCGGGTTGACGCGGATCGAGACACGCGCCGGCGCGATCGAGGTCGCGCGAACGGGGTTGCGCCCCGGCAAGGCGATCCGGGTCCGCATCCTCGCCGGCGACGTCATGATCGCGCTCGCTCCGGTCGCCGGGATCAGCGCGCTCAACCAGCTTCACGGCACGGTGGCGGAGATCGCCCCTAGCGGAGGCGACGGCTCCGGAACCGTCGATCTGGGAATCGACTGCGGCGGCGAAAGGCTGGCGGCGCGGCTGACCCGCAAATCGCTCGTCACGCTCGGGCTCGGCCTCGGCAGCCCGGTCGTGGCGATCGTGAAGAGCGTTTCCATCGAAACGCCCTGAAGGGCTTTGGCCGATGGTCGCCTTGGGCATTCGGCCTCCCATGCCTATCATCGGAACCATGCCCGAGAACTCCACCATGCCCCAGCCGCCCGCAACCCGCCCCGCATTGAAGCTCGGCCTGCGGCTCGATTTCACGCCCGGTGGCCGGCTCGGCCCCGGCAAGGCCGATCTGCTCGAGGCCATCGGCCGCACGGGCTCGATCTCGGCGGCGGGCCGCGCCATGACCATGTCCTATCGCCGGGCCTGGCTGCTCGTCGACGATCTCAACCGCATGTTCCGCCAGCCGCTGGTCGAGGCCCAGCCCGGCGGCGCCCAGGGCGGCGGCGCAAGGCTGACACCGCTCGGGCACGAGGTCCTGTCGCATTACCGGGCGGTCGAGCGCATGGTGCTGGAGGCGGCGGCCGCGCCGATCGAGGCGCTGCGTGGCGCGATCGATCCGACACCACGCCCGGCCAAGCCGCAGCCGGCGGAAGCGCAGGAGACGACGCCATGAACATCGGCGAGGCGGCGCGGCAATCGGGCGTCAGCGCCAAGATGATCCGCTATTACGAGAGCATCGGCCTGATCGAGGCGCCGCAGCGCACCCAGGCGCAGTACCGCGTCTATGGCCGGGACGATCTGCACACGCTGCGCTTCATCCGCCGCGCCCGCCATCTCGGCTTCTCGCTCGACGAGACGCGCGCCCTGCTCGCCCTCTGGCGCGACAAGAGCCGCGCCAGCGCCGATGTGAAGCGGCTCGCCATGGACCATGTCCGCGATCTCGAGGCCAAGGCTGCGGAGCTCCGGGCCATGGCCGAGACACTGCGCCATCTCGCCGAAACCTGCCATGGCGATGGCCGGCCCGACTGCCCGATCCTCAGCGATCTCGCCGCGCCGCCCGCCGCCTGCTGCTGAGCCCAGCCTGTCCGCCATGCATGAAATGGCCCCTGGCTCGCCTCGGCCATGCGTCTGCCGGCTGGACGGGAGCGGGCTCGATTGGTCATATGCCGGCCTGACTAAGGCAGGACCATCATGGACAACCGAAACGATCTCTGGCGCCACGTCGATGCCAACAAGGAGCGGCTGATCGCCCTCAGCGACAGGGTCTGGGGCATGCCCGAGGTCTGCTACACCGAGACGCGCTCCAGCGCCGAGCACGCCGCCGAGCTGGAGCATCAGGGCTTCCGCGTCACCAAGGGCATCGCCGACATCCCGACCTCCGTGATCGGCGAGGCCGGCGAAGGCGGGCCCGTGATCGCCTTCATGGGCGAGTACGACGCCCTGCCCGGCCTGTCGCAGGAAGCCGGCGTCGCCAGCCATTCACCCGTCGAGGTTGGCGGCCACGGCCATGGCTGCGGCCACAACCTTCTGGGCTCCGCCGCACTGCTCGCCGCCGTGGCGATGAAGAACTGGCTCGCCGAGAACAAGCTGCCCGGCCGCGTTCGCTATTATGGCTGCCCGGCCGAGGAAGGCGGCGCCGCCAAGGCCTTCATGGTCCGTGCCGGCGCTTTCGACGATGCCGATGTCGCGATCTCCTGGCACCCGTCGAGCTGGTGGGAGGTGGCGCCGCCGCTGGCACTCGCCAACACTCGCGCCGATTTCGTCTTCACCGGCCGCACGGCGCATGCCGCCGCCGCCCCCCATCTCGGTCGCAGCGCGCTCGATGCCGTCGAGCTGATGAATGTCGGCGTCAACTACATGCGCGAGCACATGCCCAGCGACGCCCGCGTCCACTACGCGCTGCTCGACACCGGCGGCATCGCCCCCAATGTCGTGCAGGCCCATGCCCGGGTGCGCTACTCGATCCGCGCGCGGGACCTGCGCGGCATGCTCGAACTCGTCCAGCGCGTGAAGAAGATCGCCGAAGGCGCGGCGCTGATGACCGAAACCAAGATGGAGATGCGCATCGTCAGCGCCGTCTCCGACCTGCTCGGCAACACCCCGCTCGAGCAGGCGATGCATGGCGTGATGGAAGAACTCGGCCCGCCGCATTTCGACGACGCCGACCGCGCCTTCGCCCAGGAAATCCGCAAGACGCTGCAGCCGCAGGAGATCGCCTCGATCTGGCGCACGATCGGCATGGAGGACACCGGCGCCCCGCTGGCCGATTTCCTCGTCCCGCTCGACGCCCAGCGCAACCCCGCGATCGGCTCGACCGATATCGGCGATGTCAGCTGGGCGGTGCCGACCGTGCAGGCCCATGCGCCGACGGTGGCGATCGGCACGCCTTTCCACACCTGGCAGGTCGTCGCCCAGGGCAAGACGCCGGCCGCCCACAAGGCGATGGTCCATGTCGCCAAGGCGATGGCCGCGACCGGCGCCGCCGTCCTGCTCGACCCCGCGCTGCTGGCCGCCGCCAAGGCCGATCACAAGAAGCGCTTGGGCGCCGAGGGCTACACCTCGCCGCTGCCGCCCGAGGTCAAGCCGCCGCTGACCATGTCGCTCGGCGGCTGAGACGGACAAGAGGGGCGGATCAGTGTCGGTCCGCCCTATCGCGTCCCAGTCGCCGCCGTGCGATGAAAGATTGCCGTCGTGGCGTAGAGCGGGATGCGCCGGACCAGATTCTGGATGATGGCACCGGCGCTGCCGTAATCGCCGGCATACTCGCCGATGTTCGGATCGAAGATGTGGATCCGGCAGTCGAGCCCGTAGGGACGCTTCTCGATCCGGTTGATGCCGGCGATGGCATGGCCGCCGCCTCCCGAGAACCGCATCGACCAGGTCGCGGCAGCCCCGGGCTCGCGCAGATCATCGGTGACCTTCCGCAGCAGCCCCTGGCGTCCGACATGCAGCTTCATGTCGACGAAGGTCTGTTCCTCGTAATCGACGCCGACGCGCGCGCCCATGTGCCGCCGCGCATCCTCGCGGCCGAGGGCATTGCGCAGCCGTCCGTAGCGGCGCTGATGGGCTTCCGCACGGCTGAAATCGACGGCGAGCGCCTGCAGGCGTAGCCGCGGCGCCGCGCCGGGCGCCTGGAACAGCGACTGCAGCCAGAGATCACAGAGGGCGACGCAAACCCCGCCGCGCGTTTCGGGGTCGCTCGCGTCGAGAAATTGCCCCTGCTGGAAGCGTGTAAGGGTGAAGGTCATGGCGGCTCCATCCGGCGGAGCGATCTTGCTCCGCGCTATGGTCGCGCCACCGGGCGATGCGGTTTCCTCGCGCTGCGATTTGCAGGCAGCCCCTGCGCTCAGCGCAGCCCGTCCTCGCCCTTGATCTGGTCCTTGGTCAGCCCGCCGATGCGCGGCAGCGGCCGGCCTGAATCGGTGACCGCGATCGCGACCAGGATTTCGCCGGCGCGCGGGGCATCCGTCACCCGCACCTCGACGGCATCGAAATGCGAGCGGACGAAGGCTGCATCCTTGTGGCCGAGCGGCACGTCGATGGGCGTGCCGAGCCCGCCGCGCTTCTTGGCGGAAGGGATCAGCGCCGGGCCCTTGCCGAGCGCGGCGCGCACCGGAGTGCCCAGCTTTGGATGCAGGATCGCCGCCGCATGCTCCAGCTCGCCGCCCTCGCCGACGATCGCCGCCTTGCCGAAGCTCTCGGCCTGGCTGGGCTCGATCCCGAGTGCCGCAAGGCAGCGCTTCGTCAGGAGATCGCCGAGCTCGACGCCGATCTCTGTCAGCTCCCCGAGATCGTCCCGGTAGCCGCCCGCAAACGGGTTGGCGATCACCGCGACCGAGACGGCGCGCCGCGTCGGCGGCGAGACGGATCGGCCCCCCTCAATCAGGGTTTCGTCGACCTGGGTCAGGATCTTGCGGATGGTCGCGGGCATGAGGGGCTCCGGGCGGTCTTCTATCGAGGTTTCCGCGTCATGGTCGGGCTTGTCCCGACCATCCACGTCTTCATCTGGCGAGATCGGGGCTCGAGGCGTGGATGCTCGGCACGAGGCCGAGCATGACGGAGAGCTTCCCGCGCTCTTGCATCACCGCTGCCCGTCCCAGACGCTGATCTGGTCGGCGCGCAGGCCGCCGACGCGCTCATGGATGCGCGCACCCGTAGTCATGACGAGGATGAGAACCATCTCGTCGGCCTGGGGCGAGCCCGGCACGCCGATCTCCACCGCGCCGAAATGGCTGCGCACATAGCACGCGTTGATATGGGTGACGGGAATGTCGATCCGCGCCCCCGGTCCGGCGACCTTCTTGGTCGAGGGGACGATCGCCTTGGCGTTGCCCAGGATCTCGCGCATCGCGTAGCCGCCCGGGACATGCCAGAGCGCGCCATGCTCGAGTTCGCCGGCCGAGCCGACGACGGCGCCCTTGCCATAGCCCTCGACGGTCGCGGGATCGCCGCCGAGCGCGTTGAGGCAACGCGTCGCCATCTCCAGCCCCGCGGGCTTGAGCGCCTCCATCATCGGCAGGATGTCGGGCTCGTAGCGGCCGGCATAGGGGTTGGTCAGCACGGCGCAGACGGAGGCAATGCGCTCGGTCCGACCCGGCAGCGGCCCGAATTCGTGGAAGATCTCCTCCACGGTGGTCTGGATGCAGCGGATCTCGACGAGCACGCTCATGGGACGCCTTTCAAACCACGGCCGGGGCGCTGTGCGAGGGCGGCGTCGAGCGCGAGCGTCCGGTCCGCACCAGCCCGTCGATCACCACCATGCCGATGCCGGGAATATCGCCGAGCGACACCGCCTCCAGCAGATCCTTACCGGACGAATGCTGCGGCTTGTCGAGGAAGACGAAATCGGCCGGATAGCCGACTGCGATCAGCCCCGCATCGAGCGAGCGCCGGCGCGCAACATTGCCGGTGGCGAGGCAGAAAGCCTGCTCGGCCGGCAGCCCGCCGAGGCTCGACAACAGCGTGATCATCCGCAGCACGCCATTGGGCTGGACGCCGGAGCCCGCGGGCGCATCGGTCCCGATCAGCACATCCGCCAGCCGCCCGGCCTCGCGTGCGGCCTCTAACGCGACCAGTGCCGATTTCTCGTTACCGTTATGGACGACCTCGAGCGCGCCCTTCGCCTTCTCGCAGAGGATGCGGATGTCGCCATGGGCGATCGAGGTCGGCCCGCCATTGATGTGGCTGACGACGTCGGGCTGGGCTTCCAGCACGTCGTCCTTGTTGACGAAATGCGAGCCCGCGATCGAGGGGCCACCGGTGTGCATGATCGATTCCAGCCCGATCTCGCGGCACCAGTCGGCGACGCGCTTGGCGTCGGGCCCTTTGGCGACGGTGCCGAGCCCGATCTCGCCGATATGGCGGATGCCGAGCGCCTTCAGCTCCTCGAAGACCTCGCGGCCGAAATCGAGCTCGGCCACCGGCGCCCCCGCGATCACCTTGGCGCCGGCGGGCCGGAAATTCTGGAAGCAGCGTTGCGCGGTGACGGCCAGGGCCTTGACGCCGATCGCATCCTTCGGCCGGCCCGGGAGATGCACCTCGCCGGCCGAAACCAGCGTGGTGACGCCGCCATTCACGCCCATCTCGATCCAGCCGAGCTGGTTCTGGCGCGGCGTCCAGTCGCCGAACACGGGATGGCAATGGGAATCGATCAGCCCCGGCGACAGGCCCGAGCCTTTCGCGTCGATCACGCTGTCGGCGCTGGAGCCATCGAGATCGGAGGCCCGGCCGATCGCCGCGATGCGCCCGTCGACGACGACGATCGTGTCGGCATCGAGGATCGGCTTGTTCAGATCGCCCGAGAGCAGCAGGCCGATGTTGCGGATGACCAGCTTGCCCTTGGGCGTTCCCGCCGCGACGTCGTGAGCCATCTGGATCTCCGCAGCCCTCCCGCCGGCACCCTACGGGACAGGCGGCGATTGAATGTGTAATAACAATCATGGAGAGGCCCGCCGCCGCTGGCAAGGCCCTCGCGAGGCCGCCGGCTTGCGCCCGGAGGCACGCCGCCGAGGAGGCTAGGATACGGCCATGACGCGCACCGAATCCCCTGTCGCCGAGCTCGATGACGAGCCGCCTGCCGACCCCGCCCGGCGGGGCCGCAAGCCGGCCGAGCCCTATGTGCTCGAGGAGCAGGTCGGCTTCCTGATGCGGCGCGCGCAGCAGCGCCACATCGCGATCTTCCAGCGCATCATGGGCGAGGACGGCCCGACACCGACCCAGTTCGCCGCCATGGCCAAGCTGGGCGCGGGCGAGGAAATCTCCCAGAATCAGCTCGGGCGCATGACCGCGATGGACCCTGCGACCATCAAGGGCGTGATCGCGCGCCTGGCCGAGCGCGGGCTGGTCGAGCGCCGGCCGGACCCGGACGACCAGCGCCGCGTCCGCGTCCGCCTGACGACGGCCGGGCTGGAGGCGATGCCCGCTTTGACCGAGAAGGCGCGCGCCATCACGGCCGCCACCCTCTCGCCGCTCTCCCGCGAGGAGGCGGAGCGTCTGCTCGCGCTGCTCGCGCGTCTCGATTGAGCAGCGCCTGCCCGCAAAATCCGCTTGCGCCACCTTGTTTGTATACTAACAATAATCAACGAGGGTTCCGGATCGTCACATTCGAGGGGAGCTGGCCATGGCGCGCTATCTGCGGCCGACCACGCTGGACGAGGCGCTGGCGCTCCGGGCGCAGGCGGGCGGGACACCGCTGACGCCTCTGGCCGGCGGCACGGATGTCTACCCGGTCCGCACCCACAGGAGCGCCTGGTTTCAGCCCTTCGACCGCGACATGCTCGATCTCGGCGCGGTCCCGGAGCTCTCAGGCATTCAGCATGGCGCCACGGGAACCCGCATCGGCGCGGGCACGACCTGGAGCGCCATCGCCGAGGCGGCGCTCCCGCCCGCCTTCGACGCGCTGAAACACGCCAGCCGGCAGGTCGGCGGCGTGCAGATCCAGAATCGCGGCACGATAGGCGGCAATCTCTGCAACGCCTCGCCTGCCGCTGACGGCGTGCCGCCGCTACTGGCACTCGACGCCGAGGTCGAACTGGCGAGCCGGCGCGGCCGGCGCCGCCTGCCGCTCTCCGCTTTTGTGCTGGGCAACCGCCGCACCGCGCTGGCGCCCGACGAGATCCTGGTCGCGATCCAAATTCCAGCCCAGTCGACTGACGCCCGCTCGGCCTTCCTCAAGCTCGGCGCGCGGGCCTATCTCGTCATCTCGATCGCATCGGTCGCCGCGGTCATCGCGACCGACGATACGGGCCAGGTCACAGCCGCGCGCATCGCCGTCGGCGCCTGTTCGGCGGCGCCGCAGCGTCTGGGCACGCTGGAGGCCCGGCTCATCGGGCAGCCGGCCGGCGATCTCGCCGCCCTCGTCGAGCCCGAAGACCTCGCCGCGCTGGCGCCCATCGACGATGTCCGCGCCAGCGCCGCCTATCGCCGCGATGCGGCGATCGTGCTGGTGCGCCGGGCGCTCGCTCAGCTCGCCGAGGGATCGATGGAGGTGGCCGCGTGAACATCCATGACCGCTCGGCTCTCGCCGCCACCGCTCATGCCGCGGACGCCATCGCCTTCCGGCTCAATGGCACCGATGTCGCGCTGGGCGACGCGCCCGACAGCCGCCTCAGCGAGGTTCTGCGCGCCAGCCTCGGCGCCACCGGGACGAAGGTCGGCTGCGACGCCGGCGATTGCGGCGCCTGCACCGTCCTGATCGACGAGGCGCAGGCTTGTGCCTGCCTCGTGCCGGTCGGCCAGATCGCCGGCCGCGACGTGCTCACGGTCGAGGGGCTGGCGGAGACGGCGATCGGCGCCGCGCTCCAGCAGGCCTTCCAGCTGCATGGCGCGGCCCAGTGCGGCATCTGCACGCCAGGCATGCTGATGGCCGCCTATGATCTGCTCCGGCGCAACCCGCAGCCCGGCGAGCGCGAGACGCTGGACGCGCTCGGCGGCGTGCTTTGCCGCTGCACCGGCTATCTCAAGATCGTCGAGGCGGTGCGCGACGCCCATCGCTTCATGGGCGGCGGGACGATCGTCACAGAGGTCGAAGGTCCTTCGATCGGCAGCCGCCTCGCCCGTCTCGACGGCGCCCCCAAGGTCGCCGGCACCGAACGCTACGGCGCCGACACCGCGCCCGACGATGCGCTCTGGCTGCGCGCGATCCGCTGCCCGCATCCGCGCGCGGGCTTCACGCTGGGCGATATCGAGGCCTTCGTCGCCGCGCGGCCGGGGCTGGTGCGGGTCTTCACCGCGCAGGACGTGCCGGGCGAGAACTCCTTTGGCATCTATCCGCATCTCAAGGACCAGCCCGTCTTCTCAACCGGAGAGACGCGCTATCGCGGCGAATGCGTGCTGGCCGTGGTCGGCGAGAAGGAGGCGGTCGAGGCGCTGAGCATCGACGACATGCCGATCTCCTGGGAGCCGCTGCCGGCGATGGTCGGCAGCGCCGCGGCGCTGGCCGAGGGCGCCTTCACCCTGCACGACTTCGTGCCCGACAATGTGCTGACGCGCGGCCGCGTCGAGCGCGGCGATGTCGAGGCGGGCTTCGCCCAGGCCACCCATGTCGCTCATGGCGCTTTCGAGACCGGCTTCGTCGAGCACGCCTATATCGAACCCGAAGCCGGCTATGCAAAACGCATCGGCGATACGATCGAGATCTTCGCCTGCACACAGGCGCCCTATATGGACCGCGACGAGGTCGCCCGCGTGCTCGGTCTGCCGCTGGAGAGCGTCCGCATCCTGCCCTCGGCCTGCGGCGGCGGCTTCGGCGGCAAGCTCGACGTCTCGCTGCAGCCGATGCTGGCGGTCGCGGCCTGGGTTCTGGACCGGCCGGTGCGCTGCGTCTTCTCGCGCATCGAATCGATGATCTCGTCGACCAAGCGCCATCCGTCCTCGATCCGGGCGAAGGCCGCCTGCGATGCGCAAGGTCGGCTCGTCGCCTATGCGATGGAGGGCGATTTCGACACCGGCGCCTATGCTTCCTGGGGGCCGACGGTCGCCGGCCGCGTGCCGGTGCATGCGACGGGGCCCTACAGGGTGCCCCATGTCCGCAATCTCTCGCGGGCGATTTACACCAACGGCCCGCCCTCGGGCGCCTTCCGCGGCTTCGGCGTGCCGCAGGCGGCGCTCGCCCAGGAAAGCCTGTTCGACGATCTCGCCACGGCCGCCGGCCTCGACCGCCTCGAATTCCGCCTGATCAATGCGATCCGCGCCGGTGACACGACGCCGTCGGGCCAGCGTCTCGAAGCCAGCGCCGGGCTGGCCGAATGCCTGGAGGCGCTGAAGCCGCACTGGCAGCGGTTGCTGGCGGACGCGGCCGCCTTCAATGCAAGCGAGGGTCGCACCCGCCGCGGCGTCGGCATCGGCTGCATGTGGTACGGCATCGGCAACACCGGCATGTCGAACCCCTCGACCATGCGGGTGACGCTGTCGCAGGACGGCCGCGTGACCTTCTGGAACGGCGCCGTCGACATCGGCCAGGGCTCGACGACCGTCCTGACCCAGATCGCTGCGGATGCGCTCGGGCTGCCGGTCGAGCGCTTTGACCTCGTTCTCGGCGACACGGCGCTCACCTTCGACGCCGGCAAGACCTCCGCCTCGCGCCAGACCTTCGTCTCCGGCCGCGCCGCCGAGGCGGCCGCCGCCGCGCTGCGCGCCGAGATCCTGCGCCTGACCAATGCCGGTCCCTCGGCGCGGCTCGCCTTGGAAGGCACGACCGTCACGGTCGCGGAAAACGGCGTCGTCGCCCGGATCGACCTCGCCGCCCTGCCCGCGCAGCCGGACGGCACGGTGCTGGAGGGGATCGGCTCCTTCGACCCGCCGACCGTCCCGCTCGACGCGATGGGCCAGGGCGTGCCTTACGCCACCTATGGCTTCGCGGCGCAGATCGCCTCGCTCGATGTCGATCTCGATCTCGGCACGATCAGGCTGAACCGCATCGTCGCCGCCCATGACGTCGGCCGTGCGATCAACCCGATGCTGGTCGAGGGCCAGATCCATGGCGGCATCGCCCAGGGCATCGGGCTGGCGCTGATGGAGGAATACCTCCCCGGCCGCACCGAAAACCTGCACGACTACCTGATCCCGACCGCCGGCGACGTGCCGCCGATCGACATCATCCTGGTCGAGGATCCCGAGCCGCTCGGCCCCTCCGGTGCCAAGGGCATCGGCGAACCGGCGCTGGTGCCGACCGCGCCCGCGATCCTCGGCGCGATCCGCCATGCCACCGGCGTCACCCCGCGCCAGGTGCCCGTGCTGCCGCACCGGCTCTGGGAGTTGCTGCGCGCCAAGGAGGGTCGCTCGTGAACGAGATCAACCCGATGACGACGCAGGAGAGCGTGCTCGCTGAGCGCTCGCGCAAATTCGGCGTCGCCGAGGGCGATGAGGGCATCGTCCGCTGCGACGCCTGCCCGGTGCTCTGCCGGATCAGGCCGGGCCGAGCAGGCGCCTGCTCGCGCTATGCCAACGAGAACGGGCTCCTGATCCGCACAGACCCGGTCGTGCTGCTGGCGGAGGCGGTCGAGGGCGGCGAGCCCCTCGTCGCCTTCACGGAGCCCGCACAGGACTGGGACGGCTCGATCCTCCCCGCCGAGCGTGTCTTCGTCACCGGCATCGGCTCCGGCACGACCTATCCCGACTACAAGCCCGCCCCCTTCATCGTCTCGTCGCAGCATGAGGGCGTCGACACGGTGACCGTGGTGACCGAAGGCATCTTCTCCTATTGCGGCCTCAAGGTGAAGATCGACACCGACCGCCATCTCGGCCCGGAGACCGCGGCGATCCGCGTCAACGGCGAGCAGGTCGGCCATGTCACCACCGCCGAATACGGCTCGCAGATGCTCTCCATCGGCGGCGTGCGCCATCTCACCGGTGGCTCCAAGAAGGAGGGCAACACCACCTGCGAGACGATGCTGAAGCTCGGCAATGGCGAGGCGGTCGAACTCACCATCGATGGCGGCCATGGCGTCGTCGTCCAGGCCGGCCAGGCGCCGATCGTCGACGGCAAGCCCGAGACGCGCATGCGCGTCGGCTGCGGCTCGGCCACGATCGGCATCTTCGCCAAGCAGTGGCAGGGCCATGTCGACGAGGTCATCGTCGTCGACGACCACATCACCGGCGTGCTGACCGAGCATCAGGCCGGCCGCGTGCTCGACATGAAGCCGGCCGGCATCCGCGTCCGCGGCCGCAAATCGACGCCCGGCCGCTACTTCCAGGTCGCGCAGCCCGGGCTGGGCTGGGGCGGCACCGACATCACCGACCCGCTCTCGATCATCCAGAAGATCGACCCGGGCACCGCCTGGCCCGGCATGCGGCTACTGATGACCTCGACCACCGGCGAGGACTCGCTCTACTGCATCCTCGACGAGAACCTCCTGCCGGTGGAGGCGGAGATGCCGGCCGCCGTGCGCCAGGTCGTCGAGCGCATCGGCGAGAACTGCGAGCCGTCGCTCTGCAGCGTGATGTTCGTCGCCGGCGCCGGCGGCTCGCTGCGGGCCGGCGTCACCGAGAACCCGATCCTGCTCACCCGTTCCGTCCAGGGTGGCACGACGCGCGTCACCATGGGCGGCGCGCCGGTCTATGTCTGGCCCGGCGGCGGCATCACCGTCATGGTCGATGTGCTGCGCATGCCGAAGAACGCCTTCGGCTATGTCCCGACGCCCGCCATCGTCGCGCCGATCGAGTTCACCTTGCCGCGCGAGCTCTATCTCGCCTGCGGCGGCCATGCCGAGGAGATCGTTCCGGTCGAGGAGGTCCTGCGCGCCCATGGCGGCCAGGCCCGGATCGAGGGTGGCGCGGCCGAGAACCCCTGGCCGCTGCGGCGGGGCTGACATGCCCCTTCATTGCGAGCACAGCGAAGCAATCCAGTTTCGTCGGGCTCTACGTTCCCACTGGATTGCTTCGCTGTGCTCGCAATGACGGGTAAGGACGTCGGATGACATCCCACCGCGTCGCCCGGCTGCCGGGCAACCGCCTGCATCTGCAGGAGGGCCCGAGCGATCTCGTCATCGCGGCCTTCGGCCGGCCCGCAGAGATCGAGCGCGCCTATGGCGCCGCCGAGGCCGCCTTCGACGGCCTGCTGGCCGAGCTCGCCAGCGAACTGGCGGTCCTGCGCCAGCCGCTCGGGCCGCAACCGCCGCCGCTGGCCGGCGCGACGGCCAGGCGCATGGCGCGCGCCTGCTGGTTCTTTCGCGAGCAGTTCATCACTCCGATGGCCGCCGTCGCCGGGGCCGTCGCCGACGCTGTGCTGGGCGCGATGGCGCACGCCGTCCCCGGCCTCGAGCGCGCCTATGTCAACAATGGCGGCGACATCGCCATGCTGGTCACGCCGGGCCATCCGCTGGACATCGGCGTCGTGCCGTCGCTGGCGCGTGCCCGCCCCGAAGGCTTTATCCGAATCGAGGCCCCCTCGCCCACCGCCCGATACCTCTGCGGCATCGCCACCAGCGGCTGGCGGGGACGCTCCTTCTCGCGCGGCATCGCCGATGCCGTGACCGTGCTCGCCCGCAGCGCGGCCGAGGCCGATGCGGCCGCGACCGTCATCGCCAATGCAGTCGATGTGGCTGAGGCCGCCATCATCCGCCGCCCCGCCTGCACGCTCGACCCCGACAGCGACCTCCGCGACCTGCCCGTCACCGTCGAGGTCGGGCCCCTGTCGGCGGACGCGGTCGCCGCGGCGCTCGAAGCGGGCGTGCGGATGGCGGAGGCGCTGCGGCGCGACGGGCTGATCGAGGGCGCGCTGCTGGCGCTGGCCGACGAGTGGCGCAGTGTCGGGGGATTGGACAGGCAGATCAGTCAGGGGTGAAACGCGAGGTCATCCCGGGCGAAGCGAAGCGAAGACCCGGGATCCCGGATCGGCGCGGCTTCGCCGCTTGTCCGGGATGACCAGGGAGAATCGGAACGGGCGCGTCAGACCGACAGATACTGCGCCCGCACCGCCTCGTCGGCCTTCAGCTCGTCCATCGTGCCGGTGAAGCGGATGATGCCCTTTTCGATGATCGCGGCGCGGTCGGCGACATTGCCGGCGAAATGCAGGTTCTGCTCCGAGATCAGCACGGTCAGCCCCTCGCTCTTCAGCGCCAGGATGGTCTTGGCCATCTCCTCGACGATGACCGGGGCAAGCCCCTCCGACGGCTCGTCGAGCAGAACGAGCCGGGGATTGCCCATCAGCGTGCGCGCGATGGTGAGCATCTGCTGCTCGCCGCCCGACATCGCCCCGCCCGGCCGGTCGCGCATGCGCCCGAGATTGGGAAACAGCGCAAACAGCCGCTCCGGCGTCCAGTGCGGCGCGTCCGCCCGCGCCGGGCGCTGCGCCACCGAAAGGTTCTCCATCACGGTCAGCTCGGAGAAGACGCGCCGGTCCTCCGGCACATAGCCGATGCCCATGCGGGCGATCTCGAAGGGCTCGCGCCCGTCGACCCGCTGGCCCTCGAAGCTGACGCTGCCGCCGGCGGGCGGGACGAGCCCCATCACTGCTTTCATCGTCGTCGATTTACCGGCGCCGTTGCGGCCCATCAGGGCCAGAACCTCACCGCGCTGCATCGAAAAGCTCACGCCCTGCAGGATATGGGCGCGGCCGTAAAAGGCGTCGAGCCCAGTGATCTCGAGCATCGCGCTCATCTCAATGCCCTCCCGAGGTCGCACCGGAGCCGAGATAGACGGCGCGGACATTCGGGTCCTGGCGCACCTCCTGCGCCGTCCCATGAGCGATCAGCCGGCCGCGATCGAGCACGATGACGCTGTCGGAATGGGTGAAGACGACATCCATGTCGTGCTCGGTGAAGAGCACGGCGATGCCCGTGGCGGTGGCGATGCCCGCCGTCAGCGCCATCAGCTCGATGCGCTCGCGCGGCGCCATGCCGGCCGTTGGCTCGTCCATCAGCAGGAGCCGCGGCCGATTAGCGAGCGCGACGGCGAGCTCGACGCGCTTGAGGTCGCCATAGGCCAGCACGCCGCAGGCGCGCTCGGCCTGCTCGAGCATGCCGACCTGCGCGAGCAGGCCGTCCGCCTCGTCGCGATGGCGGTCGCGGGCGCGACCGAAGGGGCTCCAGATCCCGCCGGCATGCGAGATCAGCGCCATCTGCACGTTCTCGCGCACCGTCATCGAGGTGAAGGTCGCGGTGATCTGGAAGGTGCGGCCGACCCCCATGCGCCAGACATGGCGCGGCTTCAGCCCCGTGATCGCGCGGCCGGCCAGCAGCACCTCCCCGCCATCGGGCCGCAGCTGGCCGTTGAGCATGTTGAAGCAGGTCGTCTTGCCGGCCCCGTTGGGGCCGATCAGCGCCAGCATCGTGCCGGGCAGCACCGAGAAGGAGACGCCGTCGACCGCGCGCACGCCGCCGAAGGATTTGGCGAGGTCGCGCACGACAAGGACCGGCTCGCTGGCGGCGACGGCACTCGCCACGTCGGCAGGGGCGAGAGCGGTCATCGCGCAGCCTCCGCCAGCCGGGTCGTTGGCGCCGGCTCGGGCCCCGCTCGGCGCTCCCGCAGAGCGAGGATCGTGCCGACGAGCCCGCGCGGGAAGAGCACGACGAGCAGCACGATCGACAGCCCCAGCGCGAAGCGCCAGTACATCGTCGCCTTCATCAGCTGCTCGTGCAGTCCGGCATAGACGAAGGCGCCGACGATCGGGCCCGACACCGTCTGCACGCCGCCGAGCAGCACCATCAGCAGCGCATCGACCGAGCGCGGGATCGCCATATAGGTCGGGAAGACCGAGCCCTTGAAGAAGGCGAAGAGCGCGCCCGCAATCCCGGCGCAGAAGGCGGCCACCGCGAAGGCGACCCACTGGATGCGCACCACGTCGAGGCCGATCGCCTCCGCCCGCAGCGCGTTGTCGCGCCCCGCCCGCAGGCCGTAGCCGAAGGGCGAGAAGATGGTCAGCCGCAGCGCCAGCACCGCCGCCGCGCAGATCACCAGCGTCAGATAGTAATAGACCGTCTTTGAGGCCGCCCAAGCCGAGGGCCAGACGCCGAGGATGCCGTTGTCGCCCCCGGTGAGATCGACCGACTGGAAGGCCGTCGCCCAGGCGATCTGCGCGAAGGCGAGCGTCAGCATGGCGAGATAGACCCCCGACAGACGCACGCAGAACCAGCCGAAGACAACGCCTGCGATCCCTGCCAGGAAGGGGGCGAGCAGCAGCGCCGGCTCCATCGGGGCGCCGAGCCATTTCACGGTCAGCGCCGCGCCATAGGCGCCGAGCCCGAAATAGGCCGCATGCCCGAAGGAGGCCATGCCGCCCGGCCCCATCATGAAGTGCAGCGAGGCGGCAAACAGCGCGAAGATCACCAGTTCTGTCAGCGTCACCAGCATGTGGTCGGGCGTGACCAGCGGCGCCAGCGCCAGGATCAGGAGGCCGATCAGCGCGGCGAGCTTGGTCGTGCCGTCGGCCGGGCGCAGCAGCGGCTCTGCCGGACCGTGGCCGCGGCTGTGGCCGACGGGCGCCTTGCCCATCAGCCCATAGGGCTTGACCACCAGCACCACCGCCATGACGAGGAAGACCAGCACCAGCGTGATCTTGGGGAAGATCAGGATGCCGAAGGCGTGCAGGATGCCGATCAGCACGGCGGCGAGATAGGCGCCGGTGACGCTGCCGAGCCCGCCGACGACGACCACGACGAAGGCCTCCGAGATCATCGCGAGGTCCATGTGCAGCGTCACCGCCTCGCGCGGCAGCTGCAGCGCGCCACCCAAGCCGGCCAGCATCGAACCGAAGGCGAAGACCGAGGTGAAGAGCAGGCGCTGGTTGACGCCGAGCGCGCCGACCATCTCGCGGTCCTGCGTCGCGGCCCGCACCAGCGTGCCCCAGCGCGTCTTCTGGAACAGAAGCCAGAGGATCAGCAGCACGATGGGTCCGACCGCGATCAGGAACAGCTCATAGGTCGGAAAGCGGTTGCCGAAGATCACGACGAAGCTCTTGAAGCCGGGCGCACGCGGGCCGATCTTGTCCTCCGCCCCCCAGATCGCCAGCGCCACGTCCTGCAGCATCAGCACGACGCCGAAGGTCGCGAGCAGCTGGAACAGCTCCGGCGCCTGGTAGATCCGGCGCAGGATCAGCACCTCAATGACGACGCCGATAAGTCCGGTCAGCGCCGCCGCCGCCAGCACGCCGCCCCAGAAGCCGAGCGCCTCCGCCGGTCCGAAGCGCCCGACCAGCGTCCAGGCCAGATAGGCGCCGAGCATGTAAAGCGAGCCATGGGCGAAGTTCACGATCCGTGTCACGCCGAAGATGATCGACAGCCCCGACGCCACGAGGAACAGCGAGGAGGCCGAGGCCAGGCCGTTCAGCGTCTGGGTGAGGATGAGGTCGATCATTCTGGCTATCCCGGAGACCAAACTGCGCCGTCATCCCGGGCGCCCCGCAGCGGCGACCCGGGATCCATGCCGGAACGGTTCAGGAACGGATCCCGGATCGGCGCGGCTCGCGCCGATCCGGGATGACCGCGGTTCAAGACTGAAGGTGCAGCTCACCCCGCCGGGCGGAGAGTCTTCACCACATCGTCACTGGGCAGGTATTTCGCGCCGTCGGCATAGCGCCAATCGACCATCGTGCCCTTGCCGTCCTTCAGCGCAGTCTTGCCGACGAAGGCGCCGAGCGTCGACTGATGGTCGATGGCGCGGTACTCGGCCTGGCCGAAGGCGGAGGGGAACTTCAGCCCCTTGAGCGCGTCGACCAGCTTCTCGGTGTCGGTCGAGCCGGCCTTGGTCAGGGCGGCCGCGATCGAGTTCATCGTGTCGAAGCCGACGACCGAGCCGAGCCGCGGGTAGTCGTTGAACTTCTTGACGTAAGCCTCACGGAACTTGAGGTGTTCGGGCGTCTTGATGTCGGCCTGCGGATAGCCGGTGACAATCCAGCCGACAGGCGCCTCGGCGCCGAGCGGATCGAGATATTCCGGCTCGCCGGTCAGCATAGAGACCACGGTGCGGCCCTCGAACAGCCCGCGGGTATTGCCCTGACGGACGAAGTTGGTCAGGTCGCCGCCGAAGGTGACGTTGAAGATCGCGTCGGGCTTGGAAGCTTCCAGCGCCTGCACAGTGGCACCGGCATCAATGCGGCCCAGCGCCGGGAACTGCTCGGCGACAAATTCGACGTCGGGCTTGGCCTTCTTGAGCAATTCCTTGAACCACTTCACGGCCGACTGGCCGTATTCGTAGTTCGGCGCCACGACGGCCCATTTCTTGGCCGGGAGCTTCGCAGCCTCCTCGACCAGCATCGCCGCCTGCATATAGGTCGAGGGGCGCAGCCGGAAGGTGTAGCGGTTGCCCTTGGCCCAGACGAGCGCATCGGACAGCGGCTCGGAGGCGACGTAGAGCCGCTTGTTCTGGTTGGCGAAATCCGCGATCGCGAGGCCGACATTGGAGAGGAAGCCGCCCGAAAGCAGATCGACCTTCTCGGCATTGATCAGATCGCCGGCATGGCGCACGGCGTCCTCGGGCTTGCCGCCATCGTCGCGGAAGATCGTCTCGATCTTGCGACCGAGCGCGCCGCCAGCGGCATTGACCTGCTCGAGAGCCAGCTCCCAGCCCTGGCGATAGGGCTTCAGGAAGGCGGGCTGGGCGGTGTAGCTGTTGATCTCGCCGACCTTGATCGGTCCGGACCCTTGCGCCCTGACAAGGGCGGGGGCGGCGAGGATGGCGGCGCCGGCGGAGGCGCCAGCCAGAAGACTGCGGCGGTCGATCGTCATGCCTGTTCCCCATGTCTGGCCCGGTGGCGGAAGCCCCAGCGCTCTTCGACAGATGTCGCATGCCGACGAAACCGCGTCAGCCGCGAATTCATTTGTATGCCTACGAATTTGAAGAGGCCCAAACTGGCTGTCAACGGCGAAAAAACGGCAGGCGCTGGACAGGGCGCAGGCAGGATGCGGCGTCGACGACGAGCCTCACCGGCGCCATGGCGGCTCCGGATGATCGGACCGCACAGGGCCGCCTCGATCGGGCCTGCCCAAAAATTAGGACAACGATGCTGCCCTTTTCCTCTTGTGGGGGTGGGCGTCGTTTCCTATGTACGACGCACCGCAGCAGCGATGCTGCGTCGCCCTCCTTGGGCGTTTCCTCCCTAGACTTGGGCTGCGCTCACGCGCGGCCCTTTTTTCTTTCCGGGCCGGAAACGGCGAGGCCGTCGCGGGCGCGGCCAGAGACACGTCCGGCTACGCCTGTCGCTCAGCGCGAGAACTTCACCGGCACGGAAAGCGAGATGCTGCCCCCGCCCAGTCCCTCGGGCGGCGCGGGCACGGGGCTCGCCCGGCGAATCATCGCCACCGCCTCCTCGTCCAGCAACGCATCGCCCGACGCGCCGACCAGACGCGCCGAGAGCACGCGCCCGGCCCGGTCGATGCTGAAGGCGACCTGGACGGTGCCTGGATTCGCGCCACCCGGAAACCGCTTGAAGCGGTTGAGATGCGCGACGAGCGTGCCGCGCCAGTTCGCCCGCGAGGCGGCCGAGGCGGTCGCAGCGCCTTCGGCCGGTGCGGCGGCGGTCGGCGCGACCGGCGCCAGCGCGCGCGGCTGTGCGGTGGTGCGCTCCGCCGGCGGTTTCTCGGGGTTGATTGGCTTGCGACGCTCCACGACCTTCTTCGGAGGCGGCTTGCGTTCGGCGGTCTTCGGTCGGGCGGGAGGCGGTGGCGGCGGAGGCGGCGCCAGCACGGCTGCGGCATCGGGCAGCGGCGGCAGTTCCGGGATCTTGATCTCGGGCTCCGGTTGGACCACCGGCTCCGGCGGCGGCTCGACCGGCGGCGGTTCGACGACCGGCTCGGGCGGCGGGGGCTGCGGTTCGGGCTGAGCCTCGACCATCTCCGGGCCGGGCGCGACATCTTGCGCCGGGGCTTCGGGCGCGACCGGCAGTGGCGCGAGTTCGATCATCACCGCGGCCGGCGGCGCGCCCATGGCGGCTTCGGCCCGCTGCCATGTCACCAGCATCCAGCCGGCGACGCCATGCGCGCCGACGACGACGGCGATCGCCAGCGACCAGCGCAGCAGCGATGGCCCCAGCCGCGCGGCGAAGCCGGAGGAGCGGCCGGTCAGCATCCCCTGCCCGCTCATGGCTTCGGGCCTCCCGCAGCCGCGGCCTGCCCGGTATCCTCAAGCCCGACGAGGCCGATCTTGAGGTAGCCGGCCTGCCGCAACAGGTTCATCACCTCCATCAGCTCGCGATAGGCCACGCCGCCATCGGCGCGCAGGAAGATGCGCTGCTCGCGGTCGCCGCCGGTCCGCTGGTCTAGCGTCGGGCCCAGGCCCTCGCGTGCGATCCCGTCATTGCCGAGCGCGAGGCTGAGATCGCCCTTCACCGTCAGGAAGATCGGCGTCTCGGGCCGCGGCTGAGGCTGCGCGTTCGAAACCGGCAGGTCGACCGCGACATCGACCGTCGAGAGCGGCGCCGCGACCATGAAGATGATCAGCAGCACCAGGATGACGTCGATGAACGGCGTCACGTTGATGTCGCTGACCTCGCCGAGATCGCCGTCCTGCGCGTCCTTCAGGGAAACGCCCATGACTCACTCCGCCGGAACGCGCGCGAGGGCCGGTGCCGGCTGGTGCGCCCCGGCCATCGCATGCAGGGCGGCGCGGCCGGCGGCGGAGGCCTGCCGGCGGTGCCGCTCCAGATCGCGCGAGAGGTGCTGCAGGATCTCGCCCGACGCATCCGACAGCGTCGCGCGATAACCCATGATGGCGCGTGCGAAGACGTTGTAGATTATCACGGCCGGGATCGCCGCGACGAGCCCGATCGCCGTCGCCAGCAGCGCCTCGGCGATGCCGGGCGCGACCACGGCAAGATTGGTCGTCTTCGCCTGGCTAATGCCGATGAACGAGTTCATGATGCCCCAGACGGTGCCGAACAGGCCGACGAAGGGCGCCGTCGAGCCGATCGTGGCGAGCAGGCCGGTGCCGCGCGCCATCGCCCGCCCGGCCCGGGCCTCGATGCGCGACAGCGCGATGGCGACTCGCTCTTTGATCCCTTCCTCGCCGAGATCAGCCGAGCGCTGCGTCTCCTCGAGCGCGGCGCCCAGGAGGGTGGCGACCGGACCGCGCAGGCGACCCTTACGACCCGCCCCGCCCTCGGCCGCCTCGGCGAGGCTGTCCGCGTCCTCGAGTCGGCGCAGCGCCCGCCGCGCCGCCGCCTTGGCGGAGGCGAGTTCGAGCGCCTTGGCGAGCCAGATCGTCCAGGTCACCACCGAGGCGAAGGCCAACCCGACCATCACCGCCTTCACGACGATGTCCGCCGCCATGAACATGCCCCAGGGCGAGAGGTCATGTGGCAGGGCCGGAGCGACGGCCGTCGCGGGAGCCGGAGCCGGCACGGCCTGGATCTCCGTAGGAGGCAGAGGCTGGACGACCGGTGCGGCCGGATGCGCCGCGCTTGGCGGCGCGATGCCGAAGACTGGCGGTGCCGGCGGCAGTGCCGTGGTGGGCGCAACAGCCGGGGCCGGCGCGCCGGGTGCCGTCTGCGCTGCAAGCGGAAGGGCGACGCAGACCGCAGCCACCAGAACAAGTGCGATCAGTTGCGGAAGCGCGCGCCGGCCGGCGAGTGCCTGGCGCAGAGACTGGGAGGACGACACCGCCTTCTCCTTGGAATAATTCAAAAAAACGTTTGCATTCAATGAGATGCGCGTGGCGCTACGCCTCCCTCATGCGCTTGCGCATGTCAAGGCGAGCCAGGGCGGGAGGGGGCATGGCAAGGAAAAACGGCAAGGGTCGGTGGTCCCGGGACACCGGGCCGGCTTCGGCGCGAGCAAGTGCGCAGCGGTCGCTGCGGCCGATCGCCGCCGGGCGCCTAGTCGAGCAGTTCGCGGATGCGCACCGCCAGTTCCATCGCGCTGTAGGGCTTCTTCAGCCAGCTCGCCTCGGCGGCGAGTTCGCGCACGGCGACACTGGGCTCGGCGAAGCCCGAGGTCATGATGATCTTGAGACCGGGCCGGAGCTTGCGCGCCTCGCGGGCCAGTTCGTCGCCCGACATGCCGCCCGGCATGACGATGTCGGTGAACAGCAGCGCCACCTCCGGATGCGCGCCGAGGACGGCGAGCGCCTCGGCGGCCGTCTCGGCCTGGAGCACGCGATAGGTCATGTCCTCGAGCCGTGCGACGGCGACGCGGCGGACGCGGGCGTCGTCCTCGACGACGAGGATCGTCTCGCTGCCGCCGGGCAGCCCCGAGGGCGGCAGATGGCCATCCGCAGATACCGGCTCGGCCTGGGGCGCCACCATGCTGGCCGCCGGCAGGAACAACCGCACGCTCGTGCCCTGCCCCACCTCGCTGTAGATCTGGACATGGCCGCCCGACTGCTTGGTGAAGCCGTAGACCATGCTCAGCCCCAGCCCCGTCCCGGCCCCGACGCCCTTGGTGGTGAAGAAGGGCTCGAAAGCACGTTGGCGCACCTCGGCCGGCATGCCCGCGCCGGTATCTGTCACCGAAATCAGCACATAGCTGCCGGTGCGAACCTCGGGATACATGCTGGCGTAATCGGCATCGAGCTTCGCGGCGGAAACTTCGACCGTCAGCCGCCCGCCGCGAGGCATGGCGTCGCGCGCATTTAGCGCGAGATTGAGCAGCGCGTTCTGCAGCTGCGACGCGTCTACAAGGGCCGCGCCCGGCGCGCCCGAGACGATGGTGCGCAGCTCGATCGTCTCGCCGAGCGCCCGGCGCAGCAGGTCCGAGAAGCGCGAGACGAGTTGGCCGACATCGGCGAGCTTGGCGTTGAGCGGCTGCTTGCGGCCGAAGGCGAGCAGCTGGGCCGTGAGCTTGGCCCCGTCCTCGGCCGCACCTTGCGCTTCGCGCAGCAGGGCCCGCGCCCGGTCGTCGGTCAGCCGCCGCTCGATCATTTCGAGATTGCCGCTGACGACCGTCAGGAGGTTGTTGAAGTCATGCGCGATGCCGCCGGTGAGCTGGCCGACCGCTTCCATCTTGTGGGCCTGGCGCAGTTCCTCCTCGATGCGGTGGCGGCTGGTCAGGTCGCGGATGAAGCCGGTGAAGATGCGCCGGCCGGCGGCACGGGCCTCGCCGATGGCCAGCTCCATCGGAAAATGCGTGCCGTCCTTCTTCTGCCCCGTGACGACACGACCATAGCCGATGATGCGGCGTTCGCCTGTCTCGAGATAGCGCTCCATGTAGCCGTCATGGGAGCCGCGGTCGGGTTCGGGCATCAGCATCTTGACGTTGTGCCCGATCACCTCACCCGTCTTGAAGCCGAAGAGACGCTCCGCCGCCGCGCTGAAGGAGGTGATCGTCCCGCTCTCGTCGATCACGACCATGGCTTCCGGCACGGTGTCGAGGATCGAGCGCAGATGCGCCTCGCGTGCGACTAGATGCGCCTGCATGGTGCGCAGATCGCTGACATCGACATTGGTCTCGACGATGGCGGGCTCGGAGCCCGCCTCAGCGCCCGCGACCACCCAGCGGCTCGCGACGGAAACGGGCGTGCCATCCTTGCGTCGCTGCGTCAGTTCACCGGTCCAGACGCCCTCCTGCTTCAAATGGGCGACAATGTCGGCGAAGGGCTCGGGAAAGGCCGTCTCGAGCAGGTCATGGGCGACGCGGCCCAGCGCCTCGTCGCGGCTCCAGCCATAGAGGGCCTCGGAGCCGCTGGTCCAGCGCGTGACGACACCGTCGAATCCGTGGACGATGAGGTTGGCGCTGTCGAGGACATGGGCGATTTCGTCCAGCGTGGACGGGCTGGTGACGGTCGCCGGCATGCGCTCCCTCGATGGTCTCGTCAGTTCGGCCAGACCGCCTGCTGGATGCTGCGGCCGCCAAGGGCGTCTTTATCCCCGGCATCGGCCTCGCCCGCAAGCATCGCGAGCTTGCCGAGCTTGCGCACCACCATCGCATGCCGGCTGCTGGGCGCGATGACGCCGCAATTGGTCAGGCGCGTCATCGTCCGCGACACCGTCTCGATCGTCAGCCCGAGATAGTCGGCCATGTCGAGGCGCGTCATCGGGATCTCGATCACCGGCTGGCGCTCGTCGCCGCCGAGGCGGCGCGCGATCAGCAGCAGGAAGCTGGCGACGCGCTCCTCGGCGCTCTTGCGGGCGAGCAGCACCATCTGGTCCTGGGCCGCCGCCATCTCGTCGCAGAGGCAGGCAAAGAGCTGCGGCCGCAGCTCCGGCGAACGGTTAATCTCCTCCTGGAAGCGGCCATGCTCGTAGCGGCGCAGCTTCGTCCGGGTGATCGCCTCGGCGGTATAGAGATACTGGTCCTTCAGCGAGACGCCGAGCAGGTCGCCGGGATAGAGGAAGCCGGTGATGACGCGGCGGCCGTCGCTGAGGATGCGGAAGATGCGCAGCGCGCCCTCCACCACCTCGAAGACATGGCGGGCCTCGTCGCCCTCCCAGAACACGGCCGTGCCGGGCTCGAAGGTTTCGACCGGCTGGCCGCCGAAGAGGCTGTTCAGGCTAACCGGCTGGCTCGGGACCGTCGCGAATCGCCTGACAGCTCCGTGCGGCTGTGACATGGTGGCTTGCGAGAGCATCGGCGCGTCATCCTCTTGTGATCGACGAGCCGAATTGAAACGATCCCGGTAACGCCGGAACGCCGCGACGGTGACGCTTCGTGCGAAGATGTGACGGTTTGTAACAGCCGCGATCGTGGGAGAACCGACCTGCCTGCCATGCCCGAGTTGCCCGGCCGTAGCGAACAGATCCTGGTGGTGGATGACGATGTCCGCATCAGGCAGATGCTGACCACCTATTTCGAGGACGAAGGCTACCGTGTGACGGCTGTCGCAGACGGCGCCGCTATGCGCGAGGCGCTGCAGCGCCAGTCGGTGGACATCATCCTGCTCGATCTCGTCCTGCCCGGCGGCGAGGACGGGCTGATGCTAGCGCGCGAGGTCCGCGCCCGCTCTGACACGCCGATCATCATGCTCACCGGCCGCGACGACGTGGTCGACCGCATCGTCGGCCTCGAGGTCGGCGCCGACGACTACATCGCCAAGCCCTTCCACCTGCGCGAGGTCCTGGCCCGGCTGCGCACCGTGCTGCGCCGGCGCCAGCCTGCCGCCCCGGCCAGGGCCGAGCCGGATGATGCGATCCACTTCGACGGCTGGCGGCTCGATCTCGCGCGCCGCCAACTCGTCACCGCCGAGGGCACCGAGATCGTGCTGACCACCGGCGAGTTCGACATGCTGGCTGCCCTCGCCCGCGCACCCGGGCGCGTGCTCTCGCGCGATGTGCTGATGGACCTGACCCATGGCCGCAGCCTGGAGGCCTTCGACCGCACCATCGACGCCCAGATCGCGCGGCTGCGCAAGAAGATCGAGCCCGATCCCAGCCGGCCGACCTTGATCAAGTCGGTCCGCGGCGTCGGCTATGTCTTCACGGGCAAGCCCTGAGCCACGGGCCAGGGCGGTTCCGCCATCGGCGACGGATCGAGGATCAGCGCGACGCCGCCGCCGATCCGCCGCGGCACCTCCATCCGTGTGAAGGAGCGCGCCGCGGCGCCGGTGCGGATGCGCACGGCGGCGCAGTCGAGCCGGCCCGCCAGCGCACAGAGATCCTCCACCATCGCCGAGGTGACGCCCGGCTCGTCGGCCGCGCTCGCGACGACGAAGACGGGCACGTCGAGAATCGCGCCATGGACGGCATGGCGAGCCTGCCGGCACAGGCACAGGCCCTTGACGTGACCGCGCGGATTCGTGGCCACGCGCAGGTCCCGCCGCGCCCCGGCCACACCGCCGGGGGTATCGCAATAGGCCCGCCAGCTCTCGATGTCGGGCGGCGGGCTCACCGCCTCCACCAGCAGATAGGCGGCATCGACCTGCTCGGGCTTCATCCCGGCGATGGTATAGGCTGCCTGCATGGCGAGGTTCCTTTCCCCGCTGTCGCCGTTGGCCGGATTCATGCCGCCGCGCGCTCGTCTCCCGGCGCCGCGCCCGCGATCGGCAGCGAGAGATCGAGCACGATCCGCCCCTCGATCTCGCCACGCCGCAGCCGGTCGAAGGCCGCGTTGATGTCGCTCAGCGGCACGGTCGCGATCTTCGCACGCACCTTGCCCTCGGCGGCGAAGGCGATGGCCTCGTCGAGATCGCGGCGGGTGCCGACGATCGAGCCGCGCAGCGTGATCCGCTTCAGCACGACGTCGAAGATCGGCGTCGGGAACTCGCCCGGCGGCAGCCCGACCAGCGCGACCGTGCCCTTGCGCCGGACCATCCGCACCGACTGGGCGAAGGCCGGCGGCGAGACGGCCGTGACGAGGACGCCATGGGCGCCGCCGCCCGTCGCCGCCAGAACCTCCTCGACGGCGGTAGCCGAACGCGCATCGATCGCGACATCGGCACCGGTCTGACGGGCGAGATCGAGCTTCTCCGCCGCGATGTCGAGCGCGACGACCTTGAGCCCCATCGCCTTGGCGTACTGGATCGCGACCTGCCCGAGCCCGCCGATCCCCGAGATCGCGACCCATTCGCCGGGCCGCGCCTCGGTTTCCTTCAGGCCCTTATAGGTGGTGACACCGGCGCAGAGGATCGGCGCCATCGCCGCGAAATCAACTCCGGCCGGCAGCCGTGCCGCGAAGGCCGCCGAGGCGATGGCATATTCGGCGAAGCCGCCATTGCAGCTGTAGCCGGTGTTGTGCTGGTGCTCGCAGAGCGTCTCCCAGCCCGTCTCGCAGTATTCGCAGCGCAGACAGGAATCGTGCAGCCAGGCGATGCCGACCGCATCGCCCAGCTTGAAATCGGTGACGCCCGGCCCGAGCGCCGCGACCGTCCCGGCGACCTCGTGGCCGGGAATGAAAGGCGGCACCGGCTTCACCGGCCAGTCGCCCTCGGCGGCGTGGAGATCGGTATGGCAGACGCCGCAGGCGCGAACCTTGACCAGGAGCTCGCCCGGCCCCGGGACCGGGATCGGCAGATCCATGATCTCGAGCGGCCGGCCGAGCGCCCGCACCACCGCAGCCTTCATCGTCGTCGCCATGGCACGCTCCCTCTTTGAGCCGCCATTCTAGGGCGCCCGCGGGCGACAGCCTTGACGGAGATCAAGCCGCACCGGGCCGGGCGGCGGCATCGACGATTTCGCAGGCGCGGCGGCAGACCGTCTCGGCATCCGCCTCGGCGGAGACACGGGTCCAGTCCCTGACGGCTTCGGCCTGTGCGAGCTGGGTGCGCACCACCGCCGCCGTGGCGTCGGACGGATCGCCGCGGCGCGCTTCGACACGCGCCATAAGGGTCTGGGGCTGCGCTTCCAGCCAGATGCCTTGAAAGGGCACCTGCGCGGTCTGGGCGGCTTGCGCAATGCGCTCCCGATCCGGCGCGCGATCGAACACCGCCTCGACGACAACACCGTGCCCGCCCTTCAGGATCGCCGCCGCCCGACTGGCCTGCTCGGCATAGACCGCCTCGGACACGGCCGACCGGTAGGCGTCTGGCGGCAGCCGCGCCTCGGCCACCACGCCGAAGCGCCGCTTGCGGATGCGGTCGCTCGCGAGCACCCGCGCGCCGGGCGGTGGCCCGACGCGGTCGGCCAGGGCGGCGGCGACCGTCGATTTGCCGGAGCCCGACAGCCCGCCGACCGCCACGAGGCGGATGACGGGCGGCGCGAGGCATCGGCCGGCCAGAGCGAGATAGGCCCGCGCCTCGGCGATGACCGTCGCATCGGCCCCGGCCTGGACGGCGAGCACATGCGCCCGGACGGACGCCCTCACCGCCATGAAGAAGGGCAGCAGCGAAAGGCCGCCCTCATCGCCCGTTTCGTCGAGATAGCGGTTCATCAGCCGGTTCGCGAGGCTGGCCAGGCCGCGATGCCAGAGATCCATCAGGACGAAGGCGAGATCATAGAGGACGTCGGTGGTCGCCAGATCCTCATCGAATTCGAGCGCGTCGAACAGGGTCGGCTGGCCATCGAGCAGGCAGATGTTGCGCAGATGCAGATCGCCATGGCAGCGGCGGATGCGCCCCTCCCGCCCCCGCCGGTCGAGAAGCCTGCGGTGGCGCACCAGCGCGGCCTCGCAGGCGGCGTTCAGCGCCACGACATCGTCCGCCGGCAGCCGGTCGGTCAGGGCGAATCCCTTGGCGTTGATCGCCAGCACGGCCGCCATCGTCTCGGCTCCGCCGCGCCGCTCATCGATGTGGGCACCGGCATGGAAGGCGGCGATCCGCTGCGCGAGCGTCGTGATCAGGGCCGGCGTCAGCCGCCCCTCGGTGGCTATGCGGTCGAACAGGGCGTCGTCGCCGAAGCGACCCATCTCGACCACCGCCTCGACCAGCACGCCCGCGCCGTCCAGTGCGAGTTCGCCATCGGCCTCGCGTGTCACCCGCCGCACCCGGCGATAGAGCGCGGGCGCCGTGCGGCGGTTGAGCCACAGCTCGCGCTCGCAGGCAGCGAGGCGTTTCTCCGACGTCGAGAAGTCGAGATAGGGCAACCTCACCGGCCGCTTCAGCTTGAACGCGGTCTTGCCCGCCAGCAGGATGACGGAGATATGGGTCGTCACGATGCGGGCGTCCTGTCGCCTCGTGCCGGCCGCCTCGGCCAGCAGGGCGAGGATCGGTTCAAGCCCGCAGCCTGTCATCGCCGTCTCCCGCTTCCCCTCCATCGTCGCCGGCCCGCCCTCGCATCGCGTTGCGCTGGATCAAGAGCAAGCGGGAGAACGTTGGCCGGTTCGACCGCTGGGCCCGCCTGCGCTAGACCATCGGCGGGGCCGACGTTGCCTTCATGCCCCGCCCGAGCCTGCCAAGCGAGAGAGACCCGCATCATGACGAAAGAATTTGCCGGCAAACATGTCGTGGTGATGGGCGGCAGCCGCGGTATCGGCCGCTCCATCGCCCTCGGTTTCGCCGCCGGCGGCGCCGCCGTCTCGATCTGCGCCCGCACGCCGGGGCCGCTCGAGGCGACACGGCGCGAGATCGAGGCGCACGGCGTCACCGCCCATGCCGCCGCGCTCGACCTCGCCCAGGCCGAGGCGATCCAGGCCTATGTGCCCCAGGCCGTCGCAGCGCTGGGCGGGCTCGACATTCTCGTCAACAACGCCTCGGGATTCGGCCATTCCGATGACGAGGCGGGCTGGGAGGCCTCGCTCGGCATCGACATGATGGCGGTGGTCCGCGGCAGCCATGCCGCCATCCCGCATCTGAAGCCCGGCTCCTCGATCGTGAACATCTCCTCGATCTCGGGCCTGCGCGCCAGCGCCCGATCGGCGCCCTATGGCGCCGTCAAGGCGGCGGTGATGCACTACACCGCCAGCCAGGCGAAGATGCTGGCACGGCAGGGCATCCGGGTGAACTGCGTCGCGCCGGGCTCGATCGAGTTCCCCGGCGGCACCTGGGAGGAGCGCAGGACCTCCAACCCGGACCTCTACAACAGCACGCTCGCGACCATCCCTTTCGGCCGGATGGGCCGGCCCGAGGAGATCGCGCAGGTCGTGCTCTTCCTCGCCTCCGACAAGGCGAGCTGGGTGACCGGGCAGAGCATCGTCGTCGATGGCGGCCAGCTCGTCGGCCCCTGAGACGCCGCGGAGCGCCCCTCCCCTTAGCCGTGGCCGTGGCCGGCGCTGCCGGCGACCGCCACGGGCGGCACGCGCGGCTCCCCCCGGAGCCGGGTTTCCAGCTTCTGGAGCACGACGAAGACCGAGGGCACGACCACCACGGTCAGCAGCGTCGAGCCGATCATGCCGGTCAGCGTGGCGAAGCCGATCGATTTCTGGGCGTTGGCGCCGGCCCCGCTCGCCAGCACCAGCGGCACCAGCCCGAGGATGAAGGCGAGCGAGGTCATCACGATCGGCCGCAGCCGCAGCCGCGCCGCCTCGATCGCCGCCTCCGCCAGCGGCATCGCCTGCTTCAGATGCAGGTCGCGGGCGAAGCCGACGATCAGGATCGCGTTCTTGGCCGAGAGCGCGATCAGCAGCACGAGCCCGATCTGCGTATAGAGATTGCTGGAGAGCCCGAGCGCCAGCATCGCGCCCGCCGTCCCCAGAAGCGCCAGCGGCACCGAGAGGATGATGCCGAGCGGCGCGATCCAGCTCTCATACTGGCCGGCGAGCACGAGATAGACCAGCAGCAGACTGAGCGCGTAGACGACGAAGACCTGCCCCGCCAGTTCCCGCTCCTGATAGGACAGGGCCGACCACTCGTAGCCGGTGCCGGGCGGCAGAATCTGGCGCGCGATCTCGGCCAGGATGTCGAGCCCCTCGCCCGAGCTGACGTCGCGGTTGGGCGCGCCGATCAGCGTCGCCGCCGGGTAGAGGTTGTGGAAGCTGATCAGGGACGGACCGATACCGGGACGGATGTCGGCGATGGCGCCGAGCGGCACCATCTCCCCGCTCTTGGCCCGCAGCTTCAGCGTCCGCAGCCCCTCGGCCTCCATCCGCGCCTCGGCCTGCGCCTGGACGAAGACCTGGAAGACGCGGCCGCCCTTGCTGAACTGCCCGACATAGGCCGAGCCGACATAGGCGCCGAGTGCATCGGTGGCGGCGCCGAAGGAGATGCCCAGGGCCTCGGCCTTGGTGCGGTCGATCGCCAGTTCCACCTGCGGCGCCTGGGCGCTGAAGGTGTTGCGCGCCGCCTGGAAGCGGTTCTGCGCGCGGGCGCGCTCGGCGATCGCGTCGGCGAGGCGCTGGAGCTTGGCGTAGTCGAAGCTGCCGTCGCGCAGCTCGACCTTCATGGTGAAGCCCGAGGCGTTGCCGATGCCCTGGATCGGCGGCGGCGGCAGCACCAGCGCCGCGCCGTCCTCGAGATCGGCCATCGCCCGGTTGAGCGCACCATAGAGGCCAAGCAGGTCCTCGCCCTTCCGGCGCAGTTTCCAGTCGGTCAGCATCACATAGGCGACGCCGGCATTGGCGAGGCTGGCATTGTCGTTGAGGGCCGAGAGGCCGGCGATGGCGATGACCTTGTCCACGCCCGGCACGGCGCGCGCCCGTTTGGTGACCTCGTCGAGGGCGGCCGTCGTGCGCGACAGCGAGGCCCCGTCCGGCAGTTGCACCGAGACCAGCATGTAGCCCTGGTCCTCGACCGGCAGGAAGGAGGTCGGGATGCGGCTCAGCGCATAGACGGACGCTCCGACGAGCAGCAGCGTCACCGTGAAAACCATCCCGCTGCGCGCCACGAGCCGGCGCACCAGCCGCACATAGGCGCGCTCGCAGGCGCCATAGCCGCGCTCGAACATCCGGTAGATCCAGGCGCGCTGCGCGACGGGCCTGGGCGCCCGCAGCCAGAGCGCGCATTGCGCGGGCTTCAGCGTGACCGCGTTGACGGCGCTGATCAGCGCAGTGGCGGCGATCACCAGGGCGAATTGCTGGTAGATCTCGCCGCTCAGCCCCGGCAGGAAGGCGGCCGGCAGGAACACCGCCATCAAAACGAGGGTGATGCCCATGATCGGGCCGATCAGCTCCTCCATCGCCCGCACCGTCGCGTCATGCGGGCTCAGGCCCCGCTCCATGTGATGGGCGGCGCCCTCGACCACGACGATGGCGTCGTCGACGACGATCCCGATGGCGAGCACGACCGCCAGCAGCGTCGAGATGTTGACGGTGAAGCCGAGCGCCGCCATCGCCGCGAAGGCGCCGATGATCGTCACCGGCACGGTCGTGGCCGGGACCAGCGTCGCGCGCCAGTCCTGCAGGAAGATCAGGATCACCAGCAACACCAGCACCGCCGCCTCGACCAGCGTCTTGTAGACCGCGCCCAGCGAGGCCTCGACGAAGCGGGTTGTGTCGAAGGGCACGCTCCAGCCCATCCCTTCCGGAAAGCGCGCCGAGAGCGCGGTCATCCGCGTCTGCACGAGCTTCGCCACCTCGAGCGCGTTCGCCTCCGGCAGCTGGAAGATGGCGAGCCCGGCCGAGGGCTGGCCGTTCAGCCGGAAATCCTGGCCATAGGCCTGGGCGCCGAGCTCGACGCGGGCGACGTCGCGCAGGCGGGTGATGCGGTTGCCGTCGGCCCGCACGATGATCGCCTCGAAGGCCTCGACCTCGTCGAGCCGGCCGGGCGTCAGCAGCGTCGTCTGGAAGGCCTGGTCGCCGGCGGTCGGCGCCATGCCGAGCTGACCGGAGGCGACCGAGCGATTCTGCTGGTTGACGGCATTGACGATGTCGGAGGGCAGCAGCCCGCGCAGCTGCATCTTCTGCGGATCGAGCCAGATCCGCATGGCATATTGCCCGGCGCCGAAGACGTTGACGGCGCCGACACCCGGCAGCCGCGCGATCTCGTCGAGCAGGTTCAGCGTCGCGAAATTCGACAGGAACAGGCTGTCATGGCCCGCGCGATCGGAGGTGAGCGCGACGATCTGGAGGATCGCGGTCGAGCGCTTGTTGGTCTGCACCCCTTGCGTCTGGACGACGGAGGGCAGCTGCGGCAGCGCCGCGGCGACGCGGTTTTGCACCAGGATCTGCGCCTTGTCGGCATCGGTGCCGATCGCGAAAGTCACCGTCAGCGTGTAGAGCCCGTCGCTGGTGCTGGTCGAGGACATGTAGATCATGCCTTCGACGCCATTGACTTTCTGCTCGATCGGCAGCGCGACCTCGCGCGCGATCACCGCGGCACTGGCGCCGGGATAGCGCGCCGTGACCTGCACCGTCGGCGGCACGACATTGGGATATTGCGCGACCGGCAGCCGCAGCAGCGCCACCAGCCCGAGGATGACGGTGAGCACCGCGATGACATTGGCCAGGACCGGCCGCTCGATAAAGAATTTCGCCATCAGCGCGCCGCCTTCGCGACATCGGTGACGGGACGCACCCGGCTGCCGGGAATGGCGTTCTGCATCAGGCCGACGACGACGCGGTCGCCCGCCGACAGCCCGGAGCGGATGACGCGCAGGCCGCCCTCACTGGCCTCGCCGATCTCGACCGCGCGCTGCTCGACGCGCTCCTGCCCGTTGACGACCAGCACATAACGCCCGGTCTGGCTGGCGCCGAGCGCCGCCTCCGGCACCAGCAGGGATGGCACGTCCTTCTGCAGCGGCAGCCGCACGCGGACATAGAGCCCCGGCAGCAGCACGCCCTTCGGATTCGGCACGGAGGCCCGCACCGCCAGCGTGCCGCTGCCCATGTCGAGTTCCGGCGCGACATAATCGAGCTGGCCGGCATGCGGATAGCCGGCATCGGTGTCGAGCCCGATCTCGACCGGAACGCTGCCGAGCCCGGCCAGCGTCAGGCCGCGCTGGCGCATCGCCTCGCGGATCCGCAGCACGGTCTGCTCGTCGAGCGAGAAGCGTACCTTGATCGGATCGCTCTGGACGATTGAGGCCAGCAGCGTCGGCCCGCCGACGCCGACCAGCGCCCCCTGATCGACGAGATGGGCGGAGACGGTGCCGTCGAACGGCGCCTTGACCTCGGTATAGGCCAGGTTGAGCTGCGCCTGTGCCACCTGGGCGGCGGCCTGCTCGCGGGCCGCGGCGGTCGAATCGCGCCGGCTCTGGGCGTTGTCGAGCGCGGCTTCCGAGGCGGCCTGGCGCAGCGCGAGCTGCTTCTGGCGGGCAAGATCGGCCTCGGCCTGGACCAGCAGCGCCTTCTGCTGGGCCTCGGCTGCCTCGGCGAGTTGAAGGCTGAGCCGGTAATTGTCGGGCTCGATCACGAAGAGCACGTCGCCCTGCTTCACGGAAGCGCCGTCGCGGTAGCGGATTTCGCTCAGCGTGCCCGAAACCCGCGCCACAAGATCGACCCGCTTCGCCGCGGCGGTCTGGCCCGTCAGCTCCAGATAGCGCGTCACCGGCCGCGCGACCGGCGCGGCGACGCGGACCTCGGCGGGTGGTGGTGCCGAGGCCGCCGGCTTCTCGTTGCAGCCGGCGAGCAGGGCGGCGAGGGACAGCAGCGCCGGCATCGCGAGCCGCGGCCCGATCGGCGAAGGGACGGTCATCGCGAAGCTCCCAAAGGTGGGCCGGGAATGAGGGCGTCGCCGAGCAGCGTCACGGAGCGGCCCAGCGTCTCGAAGCGCTCGTTCAGGGTCGAGCCGCCAGCCTTGGTCGCGCCGGCCCCGCCGGCGATCGCTCGCCCGATCGCGGCGATGGTGGTGCCGTCGCCGAAGGCCTTGTTGTGGTTGCGGCCGATCCCGCCCGCGACCTCGGAGAGGTCGTGCGCCTCGATCCCCAGCGCGCGGAACTGGCCGAGATCGGTGTTGGCGCCGGCCCGGATCTTGCCGCCGAACAGCCGCCGCGACAGGTCGAGCGCATAATCGTCGCGCGAGGCGTAGAGCACAATGCGGGCGGCGAGCGGCCGCAGCCGTGCGATCTGCGTGCGGAACACGTCCATGTCGATGTCGGGCGCGGCCATCACGATGGTGCCGAGCCGCCCCAGCGTCTTCGCGTCGCCCGCGATCGCGAGCTGCCGCAGCGTCTCCATCGTCAGCCAGTTGCCCATCGAATGGGCGAAGATGTCGATCCCCTCGATGCCGGGATCGCGCGCCAGCCGCGCTAGCAGATCGGCCATCACGTCCCGGCTGAAATTGGCGGAATCCTTGTCGTAGCCGTAGTCGCGGATCTCTCCCCGCGAAGGCCAGCTGAACAGGATCGGCAGGCCGGGATAGTGCGTGTCGTCGACGATCTGGGCGAGGCGCACGACCGCCTCGTCGAACTGCGTGTTGTAGCCATGGGTGAAGACCAGCGCCCGGCGCCGCGTCTTCAACTCGCTGCGGGCGAGACCGGCAAACGCCGCAGCGTCGAGTTCGCGCGCGGCGACGAGCGCGATGTGCTTGT
The DNA here is from genome assembly GCF_001557075.1 of Methylobacterium sp. CCH7-A2. NCBI lineage: Bacteria > Pseudomonadati > Pseudomonadota > Alphaproteobacteria > Hyphomicrobiales > Methylobacteriaceae > Methylobacterium > Methylobacterium sp. CCH7-A2. The sequence goes on along the minus strand of NZ_LSKN01000099.1, from coordinate 19,093 downwards.
CGGGGTCGGGGCTATCGGCATCGGTCGGAACCGATCCGGCCGCCCGCCCCTTCGGCAGCGACAGGGTGAGGCTGGCATAGCGGGCCGTGTCGCCGCGCTCGCCCGAGAAGAGATGGCCGCTCGCCCCGTCGGCCCTGTCCCGCGTCGTCACCGCCAGGACGGTGCGGGTCTTGGCCTCGGCCGGCGGCTTCGCCACCGGCACCAGCAGCCCGCGGCCCGGGCCGGCGCAGCCCCCTGCCGCCAGCGCCACGAGCGCGATTCCCGTCACAGCCAACTGGCCTAGCTTGCATCGCATCGGCATCCCCCCGCCGCCGTCGATCCCCGCCGGCGCCGCTCACCCGCCCCGCGCCTCGACGACCTTGCGGCAGTCGTTCGAGAGCTTCGCTTTGTTGTCCTTCAGGCAGGCGTTCATTGGCTGCGGCTGGCCAATGAAGGAGGCGCAGAGCTTCTGCGCATCCGAACGGCAGGCCATCTGTTCCGCACGGGTCGGCGCCGACTGGGCACCCGCGAGGCCGGTGCCCGCGAGCAGCAGCGCGCAGGCGAGCAAGGTCGATGTCTTCATGGAAAAGGCCCTCTCGGCTGGGAAGGTGACCCGGCGATCGGCGATCCTCGGGCCTGTTCAGCATGGCCCGGCGCCCCCGCGTCGCCCATGCCATGTTCATGGGTGTCCCAAGGGCGGGATATCAGCCGGCAGCGGCCGGGCTCGGCGCCGTCGCCGCGGCCGGAGCAGCGGCGCTCGACAGGTCGTCCGTCGCGATCGCGACCTCGCGCAGCAGCCCCGCCACGGCGAGTTCGTCGATCGTCTCCTCGATCAGGCGGCGGATGAGGGGCCGGGCGCGCTCCGCCGCCGCGGCGCCGATGCTGAAGGTGAAGACGAGCGAGCCGCGCGCGTCCTGTTCCGGCTCCTCACCCGGCCCGGGCGCGTTAAGCTTGACGGCGATGTCGCCGACGATCGCCTGCCGGATCGCCGGCTCGCTGCGCAGCGCCGCCGCGGCCTGGCGGGTGAACAGGACGATGCCGTCTCGGTCCGGCGTCCGGTCGAGCGCGACGCTGACGCTCATCCGCATCAGCTTGCGGCTGTGATTGGTGACGGCGCCGAGTTCGCCGAGCGGGATCGTGTGCAGCCGCCCATCCTCCTCGCGCAGCCTCACGCTGCGCAGGTTGATCTGCTCGACCGTGCCCCGCCGCGAGCCGACCTCGACGGATTCGCCGATGCGGAAGACGTCGTCGACGATGTGGAAGACGCCGGAAACGACGTCCTTCACCAGCGCCTGCGAGCCGAAGCTGATCGCCAGACCGACGATGCCGGCGCCGGCCATCAGCGGCGTGATGTCGACGCCGAGCGCCGACAGCGCCACCAGCGAGAACACGACGCAGATCAGCGTGATCGTGGTGGCGCGCAGGATCGGCAGCACGGTCGACAGCCGCGCCAGGCGCGCGTCGCGCTCTTGCAGCGTCCCCTCGCCTTCCCCAGGCATCAGCGCGGCTTCCGTCCAGACATGGACGATCGCCGCGCCGGTCGCGCCCAGCACGAAGAGAAGCGAGGCGAAGCTCAGGCGGTAGCCGAACAGCCGCCCACTCTCCGCCGGCAGCCAGCCGAAGGCGCCGACGATCCAGAATTCGAGCCCGATGCGCAGGATCGTGACCAGGGCGATGCTGTCGATCAGCACGCGCAGCACGAAGAGCCGCCGCATCTCGGCCGGCTGGCGCGAATCGCGGATGCTCACCGCGATCGCCCGGTCGAGCGAGAGGGCCACCAGGAGCACGACCATCGTGCCGACCGCGCCGTGAAAGAGCGCGAAGCCACCGTCGACCCAGCCCCAGAGCCAGAAGGCGAAGGCCAGCAGGCTGAGGGTGATCGCGACGAAGCGCGGCGCGGCGCCGGTGCCATGGCGCCCGAGCGAGGCAAAGAGCTGCACCGCCCCGGCCGTCAGCAGGGCAGCGACGAGGCAGGAGATGAGCTTGGCGGACTCTGTGCTCAGGCCCGCGCGCTGGGCCGCCGCCAGCAGGACGATGTGCAGATGCGCCAGCGCGAAGAGCACGGCGAAGCGGCGCACCGCCTTGCGCGCTCCGGCATCGTCCACCCGCGCCAGGCGGAAGCGACGGAGTTGGGGCTGGAACAGGATGAGCAGCAGCGTCAGCCCCATCAGCCAGCGCACCAGCGCGATCACCATGTCGCGCGGCAGCAGCTCGCTGCCGGGCAGGATGCCGAGCCCGCGCACAAGGAGCACCCGCCCCGTGATCGCCGCCGCCAGCAGCGCCAGCACCTCCAGCCCGGCAAGCCCGGCCATGCCGGCGAGGGCACTGCGCGCAGCCCCGGCCCGGCGGCGCGGGCCGGCGAGCATCAGGCGGGTCCCGAGATAGGCGAGGACGACCGCCGCGCAGACGGCCAGCGTCTGCGCCAAGGCGAGCGGCGCATCCGGCAGGGCGCGCGCCACCACCCCGCCCACCTCGCCGGGCAGCCGCGGCGCCGTCGTCAATGCCGAGACGAACTCGCGGTCGGCCAGTTCGACGAGTCGGCGCAGCGCGTCCAGAGGCCCTATGCCGCTGCCTTCCCCCTGAACCGGGGCCGCGATCGCCTGAGCCGCTGCTTCTCCCGACATGCGCCCTCCCCCGCGCGGCCGCGGGGCTTTTCGCCCCTGCGCCGCCACGCTCGACCAGAGCCCCTCGGCGGCGCCCCGGCCACCCCATCTTCATGGGATGTCGCCGGCAGGGGCAACCGGCCAGATTGGGATGTGTCGCGATGCCTGGCCGGTCGGTCAGGACGCGGACGCGAGGATGGCGGAGGACACAACCCATGGGTCGCATTCAAGGAATCACGCGCGCCGCGCTCGGTCTGGCGGCACTCTCCGCGCTGGCCGCGCTGGAGCCGGCGCCGGCGCAGGCGGCGGTCGTCTACTGCAAGACGGTCGGCGTGCCCAAGGGCTGCGTGGCCCGCCCGGGCGCCCCGGTCGTTGTCGGTGCCCCGGCAGCTCGGGCAGCGGTGGCGACGCCCTATCGCGGCGTTGGGGCCGGCGCGCGCGGCGTCGGCGTGCGGCCCGGCACGCCCGCCAACCGCGGCGGCCCGGTCAACCGCGTCGGGCGCCGCTGAAACGGCTCAGCCGCCCGTTTCCAGATCGGCGAAGCGGGCCGGCAGGTCGAGCGTCACGCGCGTCCCCTCCGGACCCGAGACGATCTCCAGCAGCGCGCCGCAGCGTTCGGCGCGCCGCTTCATGTTGGCGAGGCCGCGCCCGGGCGGACCGGCATCGCCCCCGCCCAATCCGGCGAAGCCACGGCCGTCATCGGCCACGGTGATGCGGCCATGCTCGCCCGCTTCGCCCATCAGTGTCTCGATGCTGACGCGGATCGTGCCGGCCCCCGCATGCTTCACGGCATTTGTGACCGCCTCGTCGAGCAGGCGCAGGACTTGGATGACGTGGCCCGGCCGCAATTCCGGATGAACGGGCAATCCCTGTGGAGTCAGCACCGTCCAGTCGAGCGCGATCCGGTGGGCGCTGAGCTGCGACGCGATCCGCTCCCGCCACGCTCCGAGCGCCAGCATGAGATCGCCGCCGATGTCGTCCATCGCGTCGATCACCAGCCGCAGATCCCGCAATGCCGCCCGGGCCGCCTCGCCGATCGGCGCACCGCCGCTGCGCTGGCGCTCGCTCAGGGCGACGATGCTGACGAGCTGGCCGCCGAGACCGTCATGCAGGTCGCGCATCAGCCGGGTGCGCTCGTTCGAGAGCGCCATCGCCCGGGCCCGCTCCTCCTCGCGGGCCAGCGTCGCGCGCAGCTTGTCCTCGGCTTCGCGGACGAGTCCGACCATGCGCGAGGCGAAGCCGTCGACCTGATTCAGGGCGCGGGCAAAGCGCCAGGTGAGGCCGATGCCGATGGCGATCACCATGGCCGAGTAGGAGATGCGCGAGAAGAAGATCCGCCGGTCCGACGCGACATCGAGAATCGAGAAGATGTCAAAGGCCCAGAAGAACAGGACCACCGTCACCGCGCTCCCGAGCAGGAGGGTGATCATGTCGCGCCGCCGCAGGAAAACGAGTGCGATGATCACCGCCGTCGACACGAGACAGAACATGACGGTGAACGGCCCAAGCAGGAGATAGAGTCTGCGAACCGGCACGGGACCAGCCAACAGGCCCACGACGGTGATGATCAGCCCCGGTAGGAACAGCAGTGCTGCGGCCCGCGGCAGCTTGAGCCCCAGGAAAAGAACGAAGAACACCACAGCGAAGGCGCTCTCGAGCGGTGCCGATGCGATCAGCACGGCATTGAGCCCGCCATAAAGCGATTGGCCGCTCGGCGCGGAAATGAAGGTCTGAGTCACGCCGAGCGCCATCGAGGCGGCGAGCGCTCCATATTCGGGCTCGTGCCGCCGCATCAGCCACATCATGCCGAGGATGACGGCCAGGATGCTCTGCCAGGCTGCCAGAACCACGGGCAGCGTCTCGAAGAGCAGCACCCGCCGCTCATAGGCCGGCCGCAGCGCTGCGTCCGGGCCGACATAGACCCGGTCGAGGAAACCGGTCAGCGGCCCCCAGACGAGGAGGCGAACCGTCAGCTCATTGGGGCCGGGTCGCAGCAACACGGAGGGGACGACCGCGATCGCCGGCGTGCTGCGGTCCGGCCGGTTGGCCGAGGGCGTGCGGCGGCTGTCGAGGATCTCGACGCCGTTGACGGCGACCACGACCCCGTTGGTGAAGCGGGGCAGCATCACCGCCCAGGCCTCTCTCGCCGGGGCCGCGGGAGGTCCCCCGAAGCTCAGCCGGAACAGCGGCGGATCGTCCATGGTGTAGCGGGTGTCGAGGTGATGCGGCAGCGTCACGGCCCGGCCGGCCGGCTCCAGCCGCGCCTGCGACAGGCCGTAGCGTTCCGGTGGCTCGGGCGCCGGCAGCGTGGCGAGCAGGAGGCAGAGCCCGACGATCAGCGCCTGCAGCGCCAGATAGCCTGTCAGCCAGAGCGCGATCCGCGGCGCGCCCATCGGCGCCGCCGGCGCCTCGGGCGCCTCCCGGCCGGTCGCCGCCTCGGTCACAGCCGGATCAGACCCTGCTGCAACGCCTCGAACACCGCCTCGCCGCGGGTGTTGACCTCGAGCTTGCGGTAGATGTTCTTGATGTGCCCGGGCACCGTCTGGCGCGACAGGCCGAGATGGCCGGCGATGTCGGCATAGCTGAAGCCCTTGGCGATGCCCCAGAGGATGTCGATCTCGCGCGGCGTCAGCCTGGCCGTGTTGAGGGCATTGGGCGCGGGCGCGGCGGAAGGCTGCGTCTGGGTGCGGCGCACGATGAAGCGCGCGATCGAGGCCGAGATCGGCGAATGGCCCGCGACGAGGTCGCGCACCGTCGCCGCGATGTCGGTCGGAACGGCGTCCTTGAGCAGATAGCCGGTCGCGCCCTGGCGGATCGCCGCGATGACGCTCTCCTCGTCGCCGAGAATCGAGATCACCATGATCTCGGTGTCGGGGTGGCGCTGTCGCGTCTCGCGGATCAGCTCGAGGCCGTGCCCATCGGGAAGTTGCAGATCGGTGAGCAGCACGCGCGGCGCGCACTCCGCCAGGCTCGCCCGCGCCTCGCCAAGAGTCGCGGCGGCGGTGACGGCGAACTCCTGCCCGGCGCCGAGCGCGTCCTGCAGGCGCCAGCGCGTCGGCGCGTCGTCCTCGACCAGCAGCACCGAGATCATGCGCCGGCTCGCTCCCCTCGCCGGGCGGTCCGCCGACGCCCCCTGCGAAGCAGCCCCCGTCCGGTTACTCTAGCGGCGCGCCGTTTCGCGCGACAGCCCATGTTCATGGGGCGAGCGGTCGGGCCTTGGCACAGTCGTTCCCCGGCCCCTCCCCAGCCAAAACTTGCCGATCGGCAAAGCCTGCGCCAGGGAACCTTCCGCCGGAAGCGTCAATCGCAATGGCTAGGCGGCGTCCGGCATGTGCTGCAGCAGCTTGTCGAGCGTGATCGGATAGTTGCGGACGCGCACGCCTGTGGCATTGTAAATGGCGTTGGCGACAGCCGCGCCGACCCCGCAGATGCCGAGTTCGCCGACGCCCTTGGCCTTCATTGGCGAGGACATCGGATCGACCTCGTCGAGAAAGATCACGTCCTGATGCGGGATGTCGGCATGAACCGGCACCTCATAGCCGGCGAGGTCGTGATTGACGAAGAAGCCACGGCGCTTGTCGACCGCAAGCTCCTCCATCAGCGCCGCTCCTGCGCCCATCGTCATGGCGCCGATGACCTGGCTGCGGGCCGTCTTCGGATTCAGGATCCGCCCCGCTGCGCAGACCGCCAGCATCCGCCGAATACGGGTCTCCGCGGTGTAGGCGTCGACGCCCACCTCGACGAAATGCGCCCCGAAGGTCGATTGCTGATGCGTCTCGTCGAGTTCGCCGAACTCGATCGTGTCCTCGCCGCTGAGCGGCCCGCCTTCCGCCGCGCTGGCCAGCGACAGGCTGCGATTGCCGACCTTCACCGTACCGTCGGCAAAGACCGCCTCGGCCGAGTTGATCCCGAGATTCTGCGCCACGGCCTCGCGCAGCTTGATGCAGGCCGCATAGACGCCCGCCGTCGAGCTGTTGCCGCCCCATTGGCCGCCGGACCCGGCGGAAACGGGAAAGGTCGAATCGCCGAGCTTGACCACGACACGGTCGAGACCGACGCCGAGCATCTCGGCCGCGGTCTGGCCGATGATGGTGTAGCTGCCGGTGCCGATATCGGTCATGTCGGTCTCGACCGTGACGATGCCGTTCGCGTCGAGGCGGACGCGCGCACCGGACTTCATCACGATGTTGTTGCGGAAGGCGGAGGCGACGCCCATGCCGATCATCCAGTTGCCCTCGCGCCTGTCTCCCGGCCGCGCCGAGCGACGCGACCAGCCGAAGCGCTCGGCCCCCACCCGAAAGCATTCGTCGAGGCGGCGCATCGAGAACGGGCGCTCCGGCTTCTCGGGATCGACCTGGGTGTCGTTGAGCACCCGGAAGGCGATCGGATCGAGCCCGAGCTTTTCGGCCATCTCGTCCATCGCCATTTCCAGCGCCATCAGCCCCGGAGCTTCGCCCGGAGCGCGCATGGCGTTGCCCTCCGGCAGGTCGAGCTCGGCGAGGCGCATCGCGGTCATGCGATGGGCCCCGGCATAGAGCAACCTCGTCTGCTGCACCGCGACCTCCGGTCCGCCACCCGGCTGGTCGCCGGACCAGCTCTCATGGCCGATCGCGGTGATCTTGCCGTCGCGGGTCGCGCCGATGCGGATGCGCTGGATCGTGGCCGGGCGGTGCGTCGTGTTGTTGACGATCAGCGGCCGCGACAGCGCGACCTTGACCGGCCGCTTTGCCAGCCGCGCGCCGAGCGCCGCCAGCAGCACGTCGGAGCGCAGGAAGAGCTTGCCGCCGAACCCGCCGCCGATGAAGGGCGAGACGATGCGAATCCTGTCCTCGGGGATGCCGAGTGTGGTCGCCATGTCGGTCACGCCCCAGGCGACCATCTGGTTGGAGGTCCAGAGCGTCAGCCGCTCGCCCTCCCAGGCCGCGAGCGTGGCATGCGGCTCCATCATCGCGTGGCTCTCGTCGGGCGTCGTATAGGTTGCGTCGAGCGTCACCGGCGCCTGCGCGAAGGCGCCCGCGAAATCGCCGACCTGCGTGTCGTCGAGGCTGGGATCGTCGCCCTCGGGCTTGGCGGCCCCGTCTTTCGCCTCCGCGAGGTCGAAAGCACCTTCGGCCGTCTCGTAGCTCACCTTGACCAGGGCTCCCGCCGCGCGCGCCTGCTCGAAGCTCTCGGCGATGACCAGCGCCACGGCCTGGTGATAATGGGCGACCTCGGGGCCGGCGAGCAGCGGCGCGGTGTTGCGCTTGCCCTTCTTGAGCGGTCCGGCCTCCTTGGCCGTCAGCACGGCGATCACGCCCGGCGCCCGGCGCGCGGCCTCCGTGTCCATCGCGGTGATCCGGCCCTTGGCGATGGCGGCACCGATCACATGGCCATAGGCCTGGTTCGGCACGACATCGTGCTGCTCATAGGCATAGCGCGCCGTGCCGGTCACCTTCCGTGTCCCGTCGATGCGATCATGGGGATGCCCGACGACCTTCAGCCGGTCGATCGGGTTCTCGGTGGCAGGCTTGTCGAACTTCATGGCTTCAGCCCCTCGCCTGGGTCAGCACCGCCGCGAGCGTGCGCTCGACCAGCGGCAGCTTGAATGCGTTCTCATGGGTCGGCTTCGCGTCGGCGAGCAGCGCCGCCGTGGTCGCCTTCGCCCCGCGCGGCAGTTCGGCTTCCGCCGCCTCCACGCGCCAGGGCTTGGGCGCAACGCCGCCTACGGCCACGCGCCCGCTGCCGTCCCGCTGCACGATCGCGGCGACCGAGATCAGCGCGAAGGCGTAGGAGGCCCGGTCGCGCACCTTGCGATAGATCTGCACCCCGCCGACCGGCTTCGGCAACGTCACGGCGGTGATGAGTTCGCCTGGCTCCAGAACGGTCTCGACATGCGGCGTATCGCCAGGCAGCCGGTGCAGATCGGCGACCGGCACGGAGCGGGTCGAGCGATCCGGCTTCACCGTCTCGACCTGCGCGTCCAGAACCCGCATCGCCACGGCCATGTCGGAGGGATGCGTCGCGATGCAGGCGTCACTGGTCCCCACGACGCCGAGCTGGCGCGTGAAGCCGCCGATCGCCGAGCAGCCGCTGCCGGGCTCGCGCTTGTTGCAGGGCTGGGCTGTGTCGTAGAAATAGGGGCAGCGCGTCCGCTGCAGCAGGTTTCCAGCCGTGGTTGCGCGGTTGCGCAATTGGCCGGACGCTCCCGCCAGCAGCGCCCGCGACAGCACGCCGTAGTCGCGCCTCACCCGCTCATCGGCTGCCAGGGCCGTGTTGCGCACCAGCGCGCCGATCCGCAACCCGCCCTCCGGCGTCGGCTCGATGGTGTCGAGGCCGAGTCCGTTGACGTCGATCAGATGGTCCGGCGTCTCGATCTGAAGCTTCATCAGGTCAAGCAGATTGGTGCCGCCCGCAATGAAGCGCGCGTGAGGCTTGCTCGCAGCTGCGGTCGCGGCCTCGGCCGGCGACGTCGCCTTCTCGTAGCTGAAGGCCTTCATGCCCGCCTCCCCGCCACGTCGGTCATGGCCTCGACGATGTTGGAATAGGCGCCACAACGGCAGATGTTGCCGCTCATGCGTTCGCGGATCTCGAGTTCCGTCACGGCCGGCGCCGCGGTCAGGTCGGTGGTGACATGGCTCGGGATACCGGCCTTGATCTCGTCGAGCACGGCGACGCCGGAGCAGATCTGCCCGGGCGTGCAATAGCCGCACTGGAACCCGTCATGTTTCACGAAGGCGGCCTGCATCGGGTGCAGCGCATCGACGCTGCCGAGCCCCTCGATCGTGGTGACCTCGGCGCCCTGGTTCATGATCGCGAGCGTCAGGCAGGAATTGATCCGCTGCCCGTCGACGATCACCGTGCAGGCACCGCACTGGCCATGGTCGCAGCCCTTCTTGGTGCCGGTCAGCTTCAACTGCTCCCGCAGCAGGTCCAGCAGGGTCGTGCGCGTATCGACGGAAAGAGAGCGCTGCTCGCCGTTGACCCGCAGCGACACCGCGGCGGTAACGGGCTCTCCACGCGGAGCGGGTTGCGCCCGCGTCGGCCCGGTCGTCGCGGGGAGTGCCGCGCAGGCGCCGGCCACGACCATGAGGTCGCGCCTGTTCAATGTGATGTCTCCCGGAGTGGGCATATCCGGCTCCAATGTCGGTCAAGAACGGTGGGAAGGGTCTGACGGCGGTGTCGTTCGCGAAGGTGAACCACCGAGATCGCGGCTGGTTCATTGTGTTGCGTCGCTGCGCCGCACACGAGTTCGTCAGAGCGCACGCCTCACCCGACGCAGGAACCGGTTTGGGCGTCGCCCTCCTGCACCGCCGCCGTCCGAGAGGCTGCCAGCCGCTTCGCCGACCGCAAGCCGACGCCAAGCCACCGGCCGCCGCTGCCCGGCGCGCTCGACAACAGCATGGGCGTATGCCCTGCGGGAGTATCGCGAGCGTCGGGAGGTCTGCATCTTGCAGGAGCAGCACCGCACCCCACGCTGATTCGGACGTTAGATCGCCATGACCCCAGGACGGATCCGCATCGCGGTCGATATCGGCGGCACCTTCACGGATCTGGAATTCTACGACGAAGCGAGCGGCGAGACCCACAGCTTCAAGGCCGCCACAACGCCCGACGACCCGTCGCGGGGGTTGATGGATGCGATTCATGGGGCTGCGTCGCGCTGGGGCTTTGCGCTCTCCGATGTCGCCTTCCTGATGCATGGCACGACGATCGCCACGAATGCGGTGCTGACGCGCAACCTGCCCGAAGGCGCGCTGATCACGACGGCCGGCTTCGAGGACGTGCTCGAGATCGGCCGTCACGCCCGCAAGGAGATCTACCGCCTCAAGCCCGAGCCGCCGGCCGTGCTGGTGCCGCGGCGGCGGCGCTTCGGCGTGGTCGAGCGGATCGGGCCCGCCGGCGAGGTGCTGACCGCTCTCGACGAGGCCAGCGTCGAGGCGGCGATCGACCGCGTCGCGGCCTCGGGCACGAGCGTCTGCGCCATCGCGCTGCTCAACGGCTTCACCAACCCCGCCCATGAGATCGCGATCCGCAACCGGCTGCTGGCGCGGCTGCCGGATCTGGCGGTGTCCTGCTCTCATGAGGTCTCGCCGGAGATTCGCGAGTTCGAGCGGACCTCGACGACGGTCCTGAACGCGCTGCTGATCCCGGTGGTGCGACGTTATATCGACGCGCTGCTGGCGCGCATCGCGGCCGAGGGGCTGACCGCGCCGCTCTATCTCGTGCAGTCCAATGGCGGGGCGACCACGCCGCGCGCGGCCGGCGAGGCGCCGGTCAAGCTCCTGCTCTCGGGCCCGTCCGGCGGCGTGCTGGCGGCCGAGGGCGTCGCGCGCCAGCTCGGTTTCCCCAATGTCGTGGGCGTCGACATGGGCGGCACGAGTTACGACGTCGCCGTCATCCGCGAGGGCCGCCGAGCCGTCGTCGCGCAGGGCGACATCGATGGCCTGCCGGTGCGCGTGCCCATGGTCGACATGCGCACCATCGGGGCCGGGGGTGGCTCGATCGCCTCGCTCGACGCGTCAGGCCGCCTCCAGGTCGGGCCGCGCAGCGCCGGCGCGAGGCCGGGCCCGGTCTGCTATGGCCGCGGCGGCACCGAGCCGACCGTCACCGACGTCAACCTGATCCTCGGTCGGCTCGACCCCGTGACCTTCCTCGGCGGCGAATTCGCGCTCGATCTCGACGGGGCCCGCGCGGCGCTGGACACTCGCATCGCCGGCCCGCTCGGGCTCGACCGCGACCGCGCGGCAGCCGGCATCCTCGCCGTCGTCGTCGCCAAGCTCGCCGGGGCGATCAAGCTGTCGCTGTTCGAGCGCGGGCTCGATCCGCGCGACTTCGCGCTGATGTCCTTCGGCGGGGCCGGCGGACTCCATGCCGTCGAGGTCGCCGAGGAACTCGGCATGACCACGGTGATCTTCCCGAAGGACCCCTCGACCTTCTCGGCCCATGGCATCCTGCAATCCGACATCGTCCACGATCTCGCGCGAACCCGCGTGCTGCAGCTGAAGGCCGGCGCCGCGCCGGCTTTCGCCGCGCTTGCCGGCGAGCTGTTGCGCGAGGGCGAGGCGCTTCTGGCGGCAGACGGCTTGCCCATGGAGCAGCGCCGTCTCGAACTCGCGGCCGATCTGCGCTATCGCGGCCAGGCCTTCGAGCTTCTGGTGCCGCTGGACGAGGTCCCGCAGGACGACGCCGCGCTCGCGCGGCTCTGCGGGCGCTTCCACGAGGCGCATCGGCAGCGCTTCTCCTTCGATGACCAGAACGAGACAGTCGAACTGGTGACGCTGCGGCTGGCCGCGATCGGCCGGCTCGGCGGTGTGGCGGCAGCCCGGGCGCCCGCTTCCGGCGTCGCGGCGCCCCTCCGCGAGCGCGCGGTCCATCTCGACGGAGCCTGGACGACCGCCCCGGTCTTCGAGCAAGGGCGGCTCGGATCCGGCGCCGAACTCGATGGGCCGGCCATCGTGGAACAGGCCTATACGACCCTGATCATCCCGAGCGGGTGGCGGGTCACCGTGCGGCCATCGGGCGACCTGGTCGCGACCCGGGAGACGCAGTCATGAGCCAGGCCGTTTCGAAGGTTGATCCCGTCCTCCTCGAGATCGTCTCGCATGCGCTGGTCTCGGCGGCCGAGGAGATGTCGATCACGGTCTGGCGCACAAGCCGCTCGACGACGGTGCGCGAATTGCTCGACTATTCGACGGCGGTGTTCGACGGCGAAGGCCGCAACATCGCCCAGGCGGCGCGCATGCCGGTCCATCTCAATTCGATGGAGCTCTGCCTGCAGGAGATCATCACCCGGCATCTGCCGCTGGAGCGCTGGCGCGAGGGCGATGTCGTCGTCACCAACGATCCCTATTGCGGCGGCCAGCATCTGCCGGATTTCCTCGCCTTCAAGCCGGTGTTCGTCGAGGGGCGGCGCATCGCCATCACCTGCGTGCTGATCCACCATGTCGATGTCGGCGGTGGCGCGGCCGGCGGCTACAACGCCCATGCCGTCGAGATCTTCCAGGAGGGCCTGCGGCTGCCGCCGGTGAAGATCGTCCGCAAAGGCGAAATGCAGGACGATCTCTTCGCCACCATCCTGCAGAATGTCCGCGAGCCCGAGACCTTCCGCGGCGATTTCCTCAGCCAGATCGCAGCGCTCGAGGTCGGCGCCAGGGCGATGCGACAGCTCGCGGCGCGCTATGGCGTCGACACGCTGCGCCAGGTCGGGCAGGCCCTGCTCGACCATTCCGAGACGGCGATGCGCGCCGCGCTGACCGCGCTGCCCGACGGGATCTACCAGGCGGAGGACTTCGTCGATGGCGACGGCATGGAGGCCGGGCAGAAGCGCATTGCGGTGACGCTGACGATCGCGGGCGACAGCCTGACGGTCGATTTCGAGGGCTCCTCGCCCCAGGCGCGCGGGCCTATCAATGCGACGATGGCGACGACCCGCTCGGCGGTCTACTACGCCGTGATCGCGGCGTCGGGCATCGAGGCGACCGCCAATTCCGGCTGCTACCGGCCGATCACCGTCAGCGCGCCCGATGGGCTGCTCGTCAGCGCCCAGTTTCCCGCGCCGGTCTCGATGCGCATGCTGACCGGCCACCGGATCGCGACCGCGGTGCTGAAGGCCTTCGCGCAGGCGATCCCCGAGCGCATTCCCGCCTCCTATTACGGCGTGACCTTCAATCACGCGGTCAATATCCGCCATGCCGATGGCCGCCGGCAGGTCTATTTCGACGCCGAGATCGGCGGCTGGGGCGGCCATCCCGAAGCTGACGGCCCCTCGGGTCTCTCGGCCGGCTTCCACAACGGCCAGAACACGCCGATCGAGATGATCGAGGCGATCTTCCCGCTCCGTTTCACCCATTACGGCTTCCTGCCTGGTTCGGGTGGTGCTGGGAAGATGCGCGGCGGCCTCGGGCTGGTCAGAGAATGGCGCTTCATCGCCGAGCACGGCCTGCTCAACGCCTCCTTCGACGCCTTCGCCTCGCAGCCTTACGGGCTGGCCGGCGGCGAGCCCGGGCGCGGCGGGCGCCTCAGCCTGATCCGCGACGGACAGGTCACGGAACTGGCGGCCAAAACGATCGGCTGCGTGCTGAAGACCGGCGACATCGTCCGCATGGAGACGCCGGGCGGCGGCGGCCATGGCGACCCCCGCGAGCGCGATCCCGCGGCCATCGCCGCCGACAGGGCCGACGGGTACGTGTCGTGACCGGCGCGCCCGGGTGGCGGGACTATTGCATGGCAGGCCTGACGCGTGGTCACATGCGTCGTGACGCGCAGCGGGCGCACCGGAGACCGGCCTTGATGACGACGACCACCCGCCCGCGCAGCCCGGCGCGTCCATGAGCGACCTCGTCCGCCTGCTGCCCGACGAGCCGCTGCCGCAGCGCATCTCGCGCATCCTGGCTTGGGCCGCGGGCGCGATCGTTCTCGTCGGCTGCAGCTTCCTCATCACCATCGACGTGATCACGCGCTTCCTGTTCAAGCGCGGAATGGTCGAGAGCTTCGAGATCTCGGGCTATGCGCTGGCGGCCTGCATCGGGCTCGGGCTGGCCTTCACCGTGACCTCCAAGGCCAATATCCGTGTCGACATCCTGCTCGACGTGCTGCCCGGCAAGGTCCGGATCGTCTGCGACATCATCGCCTCGCTGGCGCTGGCGCTGATCGCCGCGGCGCTGGCCTGGTTCGCCTGGGGCACGCTGGCGCAATCCTGGGCCCTGAATGCCAAATCGGTGTCGCAGCTGCAGACGCCGATGGTGATCCCGCAGGGCATCTGGTGCGTCGGCCTGGTCTGGTTCGCCTGCATGGCGGTGCTGATCCCGATCCAGGCGATCGCCCGTCTGATTGCGCATGACCGGGCCGGCTTCGACGCGCTGATCGGTTCGCTGCGGGTGACCGAGGAGATCGAGCAGTCCGGCGTCGAGAACCCGGCCGCCGGCGCGGAGTCGCGCTCGTGATCGGGACTGCACTGTCCCTGCTCGTCGCGCTGGTCGCGCTGAGCATCCCCGTCGCCGCCGCCCTCGCCCTGATGGCCTATGTGCTGCAGGCCAACTACGCCTTCTTCCCGATGACCGGCGCCGTGGGCGAACTGGCCTGGAACTCCTCCAACGACTTCATCCTGATCGCCGCGCCGATGTTCATCATGATGGGCGAGCTGATGCACCGCTCAGGCATGAGCGAGCGCCTGTTCAGCGCGCTCTCGCCCTGGTTCGCCCGCGTTCCCGGCCGGCTGATCCATACCAACATCGCCGCGAGCGCGATCTTCGCGGCGACCTCGGGCTCGTCGGTGGCCACTGCCGCCACGATCGGCACGGTCGCGATCCCCAATATGGACAAGGGTGGCTACAACCGGCCTCTATTTTTGGGCTCGATCGCGGCCGGCGGCACGCTCGGCATCCTGATCCCGCCCTCGATCAACATGATCATCTATGCGGTGCTGACCGACACCTCGGTGGCCGATCTCTACGCGGCGGGCTTCATTCCCGGCTTCCTACTCGCCGGGCTGTTCTCGCTGATGGTGCTGGGCCTGGCGCTTTACAGGCCGGAATGGGCCGGCCCGAAAGTCGACAGTGCTGATCTCTGGCGCCAGCGCGTCTCGGGCCTGCGCCATCTCATCCCGCCGCTGGGGCTGTTCCTCGTGGTCGTCGGCTCGATCTATGCCGGCATTGCGACGCCGACGGAGGCCGCCGCGCTCGGCCTGATGGCGACGCTCGGCCTCGTCGCCGCCAACCGCCAGCTGACCTTGCCAGTGCTGCTGCGCGCCTTCGAGGGCACGGTGCGGACGACCTGCATGGTGATGCTGATCGTCATCGCAGCTTTCTTCCTCAACTTCGTGATGGTCTCGATCGGGCTGGTGAAGGCGATCACCGATCTCGTCTTGGCGCTGGGCTGGCCGCCGCTCGGCATGCTGATCGCGATCGTCGTGTTCTATCTGATCCTCGGCTGCTTCATGGAGACGCTGTCGATGATGATCGCGACGACGCCGGTCGTCGTCCCCGTGATCACGGCGCTCGGCTACAGCCCCGTGTGGTGGGGCATCATCTTCGTGATCCTGATGGAGGCGGCGCTGATCACGCCCCCGGTCGGGCTCAACCTCTATGTCGTCCAGGCCGTGCGCGGCAAAGGCAACTTCATGGATCTGTGCATCGGCGCGCTGCCCTTCGTCCTGGCAATGCTGGCGATGATCGCGATCCTGATCACTTTCCCGCAGCTGGCGCTCTGGCTACCGACCATCCTGAACCCGAAAGCCGGCGGCTGAGGCCGCCAGAACCCGCCCGAAGAAGGAGAAGCTTGCGATGAAACGCCTGATCCCGATCGCCGCCTTGGCCGGCACCCTCCTCTGCGGCGCCGCGCACGCCCAGGGCCTGCCTGCGACGAGCTTCAACGTCGTCGGCAGCATCGGCAATCTGTCGATGTACACCAACCGCGAGGTGCCGTTCTGGAACGAGACGGTGCCGAAGGAATCCGGCGGCGCCATCAAGGTGCAGGTCAAGCCCTTCACCGAGCTCGGCTTCAAGGGGCCCGAGATCTTCCGCCTCGTCTCGGCCGGTACGCTGCAGTTCGCCACCACGGTGCTGAACTACAATTCGGGCGAGGTCCCGATGAACGAGGCCACCGATTTGGTCGGTCTCGTCGGCTCGGTCGAGGAGCTGCAGAAGGTCGTCGACGTCTTCCGCCCGACCTACGCCAAGTTCCTCGAGGAGAAGCACGGCCTCAAGCTGCTCGGCTTCGGCACCTATCAGGCGCAGGTGATCTATTGCCGCGACGCCTTCACCAAGGTGGCCGACCTCAAGGGCCGCAAGATCCGCGCCTCGGGCGCCTCGCAGCAGGCCTTCGTCAGCCATATCGGCGGCTCGCCGATCAACCTCGCTTTCGCCGAAGTCCAGCCGGCGCTTGCCAGCGGCGTGATCGACTGCGCCATCACCGGCGCGCTTTCCGGCTATCGTTCCAAATGGCATGAGAGCGCGAAGTTCATCTCGCCGATGCCGATCAATTTCGGCCTCTCCGCCCAGCTCGCCAATCTGAAGTGGTGGAACACGCTCGATCCGAAGGTGCAGGCCTTCCTGACCACCCATCTGCGCAAGCTGGAGGATTCGATCTTCGACCAGGCTAAGACCGAGACCCAGACCGGTCTCGACTGCAACACCGGCAAGGCCTGCAGCGAGGGCACGCCCGCCAATATGAAACTCGTGCCGGTGACGCCGGAGGACGAGGCGCTGCGCAAGGACGCGCTGACCAAGGTCATCCTGCCAGCCTTCGCCGGTCGCTGCGGCGCGGACTGCGTCACCACCTGGAACGGGACGATCGGCGCCTTCCTGAAGATCAAGATCTAGTCGAGAGACCGCCATGCACCGCTTGCCCAAGGGCGGTGCATGGTGCCTATCGCAGGATCGGTTCAGGATGCCGCGAGCCGTCGGCACGAGCGACGGACGACCAGTTCGACCGGCAGGAGCTGCTGCGGCTCCACCGGCTGACCCGCAACCATAGCCATCAACGTCCTCGCCGCGAGGTTGCCGATCCGGCCCGTGGGAACATGGACGGTCGTCAGGCCCGGCGAGACATGGGCGGACATGTCCAGCCCATCGATGCCGATGACGCTGAGGTCCTCGGGAACCGCCATCCCGCGAGCGTGGGCTTCCTCGAGGCAGCCGATCGCGAAAACGTCGATGCCGCCGATCAGCGCGGTGGGGCGATCCTCGAGGTCGAGCAGCATCGCACATCCGGCCCGCCCGCCGGCGAGGGTCAGCGACTGCTCGACGACGAGGGGGTCCGGCAGCGAAAGGCCAGCCTCTTCCAGCGCCTGCCGAGCACCGGCGAGCCGGGCCCTCTGGCGATCGTTGAACTGTGTATGGCCGACGATCATGCCGATGCGGCGGTGTCCGAGGCTGATCAGATGCTCCGCCGCCAAACGGCCCGCCATCGCGTTGTCGATGGTGACGGCGGTAAAATGACCGTCGCCGCACCAGGTCAGGACCACAGGAAGGCGAGAGCTGCGCAGCAGAGCCGTCGTCTCCGGCGCCCGTTCGGCCCCGACCAACATCAGGCCGTCGACACCGCGTCCGAGCAGAGCGCGCACCGCCTGCGTCTCGGCCGCTGGGCTGGCCTCGTGCGAGGCGACGAGCAGCAGATAACCCGACTGGGCCAGCGTTGCCTGCATCGCTTGGAGGGCACGCGCGAAGATGGCGCTGTCGAGAGTGGGGACAATCGCGCCGATCGTCATGGATCGGCCCGAGGCGAGCGCCCTCGCCGCACCATCGGGCAAATAGCCGAGGCGCTGGGCACTGGCCCTGACCCGGGCGAGCGTGTCAGGCGAGAGCAGCTCGGGCTGGGCGATGGCACGCGACACCGTGGCAGCGGATACGCCGGCATCCCGGGCCACATCGCTCAGCTTGACGCGCGCAGCGCTCACCGGCGCCCCCATGAAATTTCTTTCATGCTTATAGCTGCATCATCGCAGGGCTCGCAAGCCGACCAACCAATATTGCGGCCAATTTCGCTATGGTTGACACATCTTCGAGAGTCTGGAACGTTAACTGAAAGCGCTTTCATCAGAAGAGCGCGCCGGGAAACGCCATGATCGGAAGACGGGGATGGATCGGCCTGGGCTCGGTGGCGGCTGTGCTGCTGCTGTGGTTCGGCCTGACCACGGTCACGGGCTTCGTGTCCCCCGGTCGCTTCCCCTCGCCGGCCGACTTCTGGGCTTCGCTGAACCAGATCGCGACCCGCGGCTATGCCGGCGGCGCACTTGCAGCCCATGCGCTGCAGAGCGTGAAGCTCGTCGTGATGGGCTTCCTCGTCGCCATCGCGACCGGTGTTCCGCTCGGCCTGTGGATGGGCTGGGACCGAAGGGCCGAGGCCGCGATCAACCCGATCTTCCTGATCATCCGGCCGATCCCGCCTTTGGCCTGGATTCCGCTCGCGATCCTCTGGCTCGGCCTCGGTGATGGCGCCAAGATCATGGTGATCTGGTTTGCCGCCTTCGTACCCTCGGTGATCAACTCTTTCGCCGGCGTTCGCAACATCGATCGACCGATCATCGAGGCCGCGCAGATGCTGGGCACGCCGCGCGGGCGGATGGTCACGGAGGTGATCGCGCCGGCCGCCGCCCCGATGATCTTCACCGGCCTGCGCCTGTCGCTCCAGGCCTCCTGGACGACACTTGTCGCGGCCGAACTCGTCGGCGCGCTCGCCGGCATCGGCTTCGTGCTCAACATGGCCCAGCAGGACATCTATCCGGGGATGATCCTCGTCGGGATGGTGACGGTCGGCGTGCTCGGCTGGGCGACGACCTACGCGCTTGGCCTGGCTGAGCGCCGTGCGCTGGCCTGGAACGTCGCGGGGAGAGATTGATGCAGTCGTCTCCCCTGCGCCTGAGCGAGAAGTGCGCCTGGGGGGCTCTCGGCCTCGTCGGCTTTCTCGGGCTCTGGGCGGCGCTGTCGGCCTTCGGCATCGTGCCGCGCCAGTTCCTGCCCTCGCCGCTCGATGTCCTGACCTGCAGATTCCGACGCGACCGGCCGGGTAATCCAATAATTAACCGGCCACTGTTC
>NZ_LSKN01000098.1:0-3355 GCF_001557075.1 Methylobacterium sp. CCH7-A2 | reverse complement strand
CTTCACCGAACGGGCGCCCGCCTATGCGATCTCGATCACCCAGCGGCATTGAGGCTGGCCTCACCCGCTGCCGGGTTCGCACGGGCAGTTCCAAGGGGATTTGCTCGCGCTAGATCAAGCGGCGCGGCGTATGGCGTATCGGTCCCGCCCAGACACGGTTTTCGAGATCAGCTGCCCTCTAGGGTTCGCCAAAAGCGAAGGCGCCGAGCGGCTCTTCCAGCGCTCGGGCAGGAGCACCATATCGCGCCTGCCCGATTGCACCTCCCGTGTCCGAAGATACCGCGGTCTTGAACCGGAGAGCGCCAGTTGCGGGCGATGAACCTCTGCCAGAAAGCGGACCTATCAGTTCGCCAAGTTGCTTCCATGCCGAGAAGCCGTAGCGCGCATGGATGTCGAGGGCGCCGAAATACGTGGTCCGGGGCGTCATTCGGCCTGATACCGGCCTCCCCCGCCGCCGCTGAAATAGACGATGGCGTTGAGCCGTGAGCTAGTGAGCCGGCAGCACGGTCGGCGGAACGGTGGCCAGCCGGGCTGCAAAGTCGGCCTCGACGTCCAGCATCGCTTGGAGGAGCGGCTCGAAACCACTGTAGTCAACCGGCACTTTCGAAGCAGCAATGACCTTCGTGGCGAAGGTGAATTTAGAGTAGAACTTGGCGCCGTCTTTCTCGTGGTTCGTCTTGTCGAAGGTCTTGCCGTCGATCTTTGTGTCAAGGAGCGTCTTATCGAAAAGGTCTTCGATTGCCGTCTCCGGCAGCCCAAGCTTCGGGATCGGAACGACATAAAGGTTCGTGTGAAGGTAATAAAAAGGATCAGCCCCTGCGACGGTCCTGCCCAGTATCTTGCTCACTTCCTCGAACAGGTGGACTGCGCCCTTGTCGCAATCAGTGACGATGATCACGGGCGCCTTCGGCGTACCCTTGAACCCTTTCGTCCGGTGCGCATACTGCGCTACAAGATTTTTGAGCTGGCCGTTTCCACCGGACAGATCCTGCACTTCGCGAGTGTTCGTCGTGTATTTGAAGAAAGTCGGCCGGATCTTGACTTTGCCGTCAACGGTCTCAAAGAAATCCGGAAATTTGGCATGGAGGGAGCGGATAGCGCTCCGAAGGTATATGCCGTCCGTCTTACCTTCGCAGACGATGACGGGCTTTTCGATCGACCAAAATGCGTTGTAATTGAGGAAGCGTGCGAAGATCTTCCTGTATCCAGGAATACCTTTCGGCTTTTCAAGATTGGCTTTGCCGAGCGTTAGGCTGCGAATGTAGTAGATGAAATTCAGGCGCCCCCTCAGGCTATCGAGCGAGATCGGCTCCTTCTCACCGTCGAAGACGCGATAGGCTTGACCGTCGACGAACAGACGGTGGCACATCGCCCTGGTCTGCTTCCAATATTCGACCGGTACGTTGAGGTGTCGGTTGACGATGAGGCCCGTCGTGTCCTGACGGGAGTCCCGATACTGCATCCGTGTCTTGTCGGGATTGATCTCGAAGCCCGATGACACGATGCGCGATGCAAGTTCCTCGCTTGGCTGCCAGGCGTGGGGGCCAGCCAGGACGGCGATCCGCTCCGGGAACTCCGGCTCGTTTGTCGAGAAGGTAATGTCGTCGGCGTATCGCGTGTACGTGCAATTGCACTCTCGGGCTAACCGGTTAAGCCGGTAATCCAAGCTTCTGGCGATCAAGTTTGAGATGGGCGGAGAGCAAGGGCTTCCCTGAGGGAGCACGTTATCATGGCAGGCTAGCTGGGCCAGGATGGTGCTGGTCTTGGGCGTCAGGGCAAACTGGTTGTTCGCGATGAAGAATCCGCGAACCCTGCCGAAGTTAATCGACGGGAAGAAGTCCCGCAGATCGATATTGAACACCCATCTCTTGTTACGATGCCGGATGGCATTAGTGATGATCGAGAGTTCTTTTTTGAAGCCGTGCGCCAGGATCGAGTTCTTGCGACGATCCCCCTCCAGTTCCTTCTCAATGCTGAGTAGCAACGTGGCGAGCTGCTTCTGAATGTATTTCAGGCCGCCGTGAGGAGCACTGATGGTGCGGGTACCACCGCGCTTTTTCGGCACCGTGAAAGAGCGATACTTAGTGGCCGGCGGCATATAGTAGAGCGCATACGAAAGCCGCGACGGCTTGACGTTCAAGAGCGCAGCAACGCCGTGTAGGTCCGTGGCTTTCTTGAGGCGCTGAAGTTCGGGAGAGGCTGCCGGCATGAGACGACTTGCGGATACTCTTATGCGTCTTCGCGCATATTTGCCGGGATCATATAATGTCGGTCAGTGTTCGGAGAGCAGTCGGCTCCACGATGGTTTCAACTACAACGAAACATTGTAGAAAAATCTATCCGCAAGTCGTCGTCCTGATAAGCACGCCGCTGGGCGGAACGCAACTTAGACGATCGGTGGGGGAGTTGTGCGCTGGGGTTAGGCGGCCGCCTTCCCTCCCTGCTGCACGAACGTCTCGATCATGAAGGTCGCCATCGCGCCCGCCATGTTGACCGCCAGTGCTGCGTGGCGGGCCGACGGCTTCACCGGGATCTTGCCGCCCGGCGCATGCGCGTCTGAGAACCGGTTGCGCAACGTCCCGATGCCGTTGACCAGGTTCATCGCGCCGCCCAGGATCATCTTGATAGGCTCCTGACCTCAGCGATTCAGAGCGACTCGAAGCCGCCGCGCACGCTCCTTGAATGCTTCTTCGCCTCCCTCCAGGATGTCGCACACGGCTTTGCGGATCGACGCGTCTTCGAGACCGCCCGATACATAAGTGATGGGAGGAAGGCTTCCAGGCGTGTGGGCCCCGACGCTGGCGATGATGATCTGGTCAGCATCAGCGTTGATCACTAGGTTCGCGTTATGCGTGACCATGATGACCTGCCGCTTCGTTTTGGCGAGCTGGAACAGGCCGACGAGCTCGTCAAAGATCGATTTGGGGTCGAGGTTCTCTTCGGGCTGGTCAATGATTAGCGGTGTGTCATCGCTATCGTCGAGCGCGAGATAGAGCAGCAGCAGGACGATACCGCGCGTGCCGGGTGACAGCTTCTGGATAGCGATCCCGTCATAATCGACGCTGTACTCAAGATCGATGTGGTCGGTGCTGAACAGCCATTTCGCGAAGCGCCGCGTCCAGGTGCGGTATCTGTCAGGCTCGCCCTTCGACACATTCGATATGGCGAGCAGCTCCTCCTGGTGTGTCTCTCGGAACGTCTTCATCGCAGCCGAGACCGCGTCGGACGTACCGGTCTCCCACGCCCTCTTCAGTATGTTCGTCGCCTCCGCGAGAAGTGTGCCTCGCCCCTGGAAGGGGCCTAGGCCGTCGACTCATTACCGCGTAGCCAGATCCTGACGCATACGAGCTTGAGG
>NZ_LSKN01000097.1:0-273 GCF_001557075.1 Methylobacterium sp. CCH7-A2 | reverse complement strand
CAGCCGCTTCCTCGCCGGCGAGGCCCTCGGCCTCGATCTGCTCGGCCTCCTCGAGGCCCAGCAATAGCTGATCAACCGGCAGGCTCTCGGCCCGACGCCCGAAGCGATGGCGCTGCAGCTCCTTGTTGATCGTTCAGTACTGGCAAGCTGCTGTAATCCATGGTTGAATCGGCTTCGTGAGCACCTCGCCCGAGCCCCTGACCCGCGACCCTGTCGCCCCAATTTTCTCGCCGTGACCGGCTATGCGCTGGACGAGATCGTCGGTCGCCACCA
>NZ_LSKN01000096.1:0-4658 GCF_001557075.1 Methylobacterium sp. CCH7-A2 | reverse complement strand
GACCCCGGGGGCGGCGGGGGCTGGCATGACGGCGGCGACGGGCGGGGCGCGTGGCGCCGCGCAGGACTTCGAACGGGTTTCGACCAGCCATTCGCAGCGTACCGCTTCCGACACAGCGCCCGTTCGACGGCAAAGCCCGGCCCGGAGCGCAGGGGTCTGCCCGCGGCTGCGCGCCGCGATGCTCGGCGGCGCCGGACGGTGCGCCCTGCTGATCGCCTGTGTTCCCGCTCTCCTTTTGGCGGGCCCCTTGTCGCCGGGGGCGGCTCAGGCCCAGAGTGTGACCTACAGCACGCCGACGACGGGGACGGCCGGTACCGCGGGTAGTGCCGGCTCTCCCACCGCGACGGACGGTGGATCGGGTGCGAACGCCATCCCGGTCCCGACCGGCGAAACTGCCACGATCGACGCCGTGATCACCGGCGGCGACGGCGGGGCAGGCGGCAATGGAAGCGCTGTCAACAATCCGCGAGGCGGCCGGGGCGGCGATGGCGGTGCCGGCGTGACCAGTTCCGCTTCGGCGACCATCATCTTCAACCAGGCCGTGACAGGCGGCCAGGGCGGGAACGGCGGCAGCGCGACCGTCGGCGCGACCGACAACGCCTATGGCGGCGCCGGAGGCAATGGCGGCGCTGCAGCCGCCCTCGGCAGCTCCGGCACGGTGACGGTCGACAGCACGCTGACCGGAGGCAATGGCGGCAATGGCGCAGGCGCCAATCGCGCACTCGGACAGGGTGGCGCCGGCGGAGCGGGCGGCAGCGGCCTGACGATCGGCGCGTCGACGAGCGCGACGATCAATGGAAGCCTCGTGGGCGGGAATGGCGGCAATGGCGGCGGCGGCATCGCCGTCCCCGGGGTCGGCGGTGCAGGCGGCAACGGCCTGACGACGACGGGGGCCGGCGCGACGGTGACGATCCATGGCAGTGCGAGCGGCGGCAACGGTGGTGTCGGCAACGCGACAGCAGCCGCTGGCGCGGGCGGCGCCGGCGTGATCGGCTCCGATCTGACTCTCATTCTCTCAGGGAGCGCCACCGTCACCGGTGGCCTCTCAGGCGATGGCGTCACGCGTGCCAATGCCATCACCTTCAGCGGCGGCACCAACCGCCTCGAAGTCTGGTCAGGAGCGACGGTCACCGGCAACGTCGTGGCCTCCGGCACAAGCACCTTCGCGCTCGGCGGGGCGTCGAACGGTGCCTTCGATCTCTCGCAATTGGGGCCCGCTGGTCAGTACCGGAACTTCGGCACCCTGGCGAAGTCCGGGACAGGCACTTGGACCGTGAGTAACGCGCCCGGCGCGACGATGGCCTGGCAGGTCTCGGCCGGCACGCTCGATCTCGGCGGCACCACGCAGACCGCCAGCGCCTTCACGCTGACCGGTGGCACGGTCCGCAACGGCACGCTCTCCTCGACCGCGAGTTTCGATCTGCAGGCCGGCACGCTGTCGGCGATCCTCGCCGGCACCGGCGGGCTCGCCAAGACCGGCACGGGCGATGTCACGCTTTCGGGCGCGAACACCTATAGCGGCGCGACCACGGTGTCGGCCGGCAAGCTGATCGTCAACGGCTCGATCGCCTCCTCATCGAGCCTGACGGTGAACGCCGGCGGTACGCTCGGCGGCTCGGGCACGGTGGGCACCACCAGCATCAACGGCGGCACGCTGGCGCCCGGCAATTCGATCGGCACCCTGTCGGTCAACGGCAACCTGACCTTCAGCGCAGGCTCGACCTATGCGGTCGAGGTCTCGCCCGCGGCCTCCGACCGGGTCAACGTCACCGGCACGGCGACGCTGGGCGGAGCCAGGGTCGCTGCGAGCTTCGAGCCGGGCACCTATGTCGCCAAGCAGTACACCATCCTGAACGCGGCCGGCGGCGTCACCGGCACCTTCGGTCAGAAGGTCGATACCAACCTGCCATCGGGCTTCAAATCGGCGCTGAGCTACGACAGGAACAACGCCTTCCTCGACCTGACGCTGGATTTCACGCCGACCGCTACCTCCACCTCGTCGTCCACGACGTCGTCTTCGACACCGGCGGTCTCACCCCTTCCCAATCGTGGCCTGAATCCGAACCAGACCAGCGCCGCCAATGCCCTGACCGACTTTTTCAACCGCACCGGCGGCATTCCCACCGTCTTCGGCAGCCTGACGCCGGCGGGCCTGTCGCAGGTCTCGGGCGAGTCCGCCACCGGCGTGCAGCAGTCCAGCGCCACCGTGATGAACCCGTTCATGACTTCGCTGACGGCCGTCGCGCCGGATGGGCGCGGCGTGCCGCTGGCGCCGGCGCCCACGGGCTATGCCTCCTATTCCTCCACCAAGGAGCAGGCGGAGGATCTGCCGACGCGCAAGGGCGGCAGGCCGCCCGCGATCACGCCCGATCCCGATCTCTGGCGCTGGAGCGTCTGGGCCGGCGGCTATGGCGCGGCGCAGTTCAACGGGGCCGATGCCGGCGCCGGCACCGCCGCCACGACCAGCCGGATCTATGGCGCAATGGCCGGCGCCGACTATCGGATCGCGCCCGACACTGTCGCGGGCTTCGCGCTCGGTGGCGGCGCGACCAGCTTCAACAGCTTCGGGCTGGGCTCGGGCACCTCTGACCTGTTCCAGGCCGGCGCCTTCCTCCGTCAGCAGATCCGCCAGAGCTATCTCACCGGGTCGGTGGCCTATGCCTGGCAGGACGTCACCACCGACCGGACAGTCGCCGGGCTCGACCGCCTCGAGGGCCGCTTCACCGCCAACAGCTGGGCGGGGCGGATCGAGGCCGGCCATCGCTTCGGGCTCGCCTCCTTCGGCGTGACCTCCTATGCCGCCGGCCAGTTCACCACCGTTTCGCTTCCGGGATATCAGGAAACCGCACTGGCGGGGCCCGGGACCTTCGCGCTCGCCTATGCCGGCAAGGATACGACACGGTTGCGCGGCGAACTCGGCCTGCGCGCCGATATGGAACTCGTGCTCGCCGGCAAGCCGCTCAAGCTCGAGGCCGGCGCCGCCTGGATCCGCAACGGCAATGTCGGCTCGAGTGCGCTGGCGAGCTTCCAGACGCTGCCCGGCGCGAGCTTCATCGTCGGTGGCACGGCGCTCGATCGCAATGCGCTGCGCACCACGGCCTCCGCCGAGCTCAGGCTGAGCCCGCTCCTCACTCTCGCCGCCACCTTCGAGGGCGAGTTCGCACCGAACAGCCGCAGCTTCGGCGGCAAGACGGCGCTCCGCTACAGCTGGTGACGTGGTCTCTGCCGCCGGACCGTGATTCGAAGGCCGCCCTGCACAGGGCCCGTCGGGGCGGCAGCCCTGATCGTTCGATGACCGGATGTCACTGAAATCACAGCTCTATCGCGCTTAAGTTGCACAATGCTTGTGCAATTCCTCTTCGCTCTTAATCGAAATTTAAAGGAACAGGGCGGAGATCGGAGCCGTAATGACGTTGGGATAGGTCTGGACCTTCCTCTTCGTCTGAGCCGAAGCAGGCTCTCGATATCATTTCCGATGGAGCGTTTTACGTTCCGTTGCTGGGGCCCGAAGACGTTGAAATCCATCCGCATCAAAATCATCGCGATCCTGGCGATCGTCTCGCTGGGCGCCGTCATCTCGTCGGCCCTCGGACTCTGGGCGCTGTCGCGCTCCAACGATCTCAACCAGCGCGCCGCGAACCTCTCGGACATCACGCTGGCGACCGACAAGATCAACGGCCATGTGCTTGGTGTGGTGATGGATGCGCGCGGCATCTACATGTCGAAGGACGCCGCGGCCGCTGAACCCTTCGCCAAGGGCATGGAAGCGCGCTTCCCGCAGATGCGGGCTCTGGCCGCCGACCTCACCCGGATGGCGCCGGAATCCGAACGGGCTCAGACACGCGCCATCGAGAAGGCGATCGCGGATTTCATCACCTTCCGTTCCGAGACGATCCGGCTAGGCCGGGAGGTCTCGACGGCGGCCGCCAATGCCCAGGGCAACAACGAAGCCAACCGCAACAACCGCAAGGCTCTGAACGATCTCCTGGTCGGCTTCGCGAAGACCACCGATGCTGCGAGCGATGCGCTCCAGAACGAAGCGACGAGCTTCACACAGCTGGCGCAGATCGGTCTGCCGGTCGCGCTTGTCGTCATGCTTCTGGGTTCGCTGCTGATGGCGCTGTTCTACGCCCAGCGCTCGCTGACCAAGCCGATCCTCGATCTCAGCACCGTCATGGGCGCGCTGACCCAGGGCGATCTCAAGGTGACCGTGCCGCATCTCGGCCGGCAGGACGAAATCGGCACCATGGCCAAGGCCGTCTCCGTGCTGCGCGAAAGCTCCGAGCAGGTCGCGCTGCTGCAGCAGCAGGAGCAGGCGGCCGCGGCGGCGCGGCTGGCCCGCGCGCAGTCGATGGAAGCGGTGGTCTCCGATGTCGGCGAGGTCGTAGCGGCGGCGGCGGCCGGTGACTTCTCGGCGCGGCTGCAGATCGATCAGGCCGACGAGCAGATGCAGAAGCTCGTCGCCGGCATCAACGAGATCAACGCCGTCGTCGATGGCGCGACCAGCGAGTTCTCCGAGGCCCTGCAGGCGATCGCGGCCGGCGACCTGACGCATCGGGTCGACACGACCTATCGTGGCCGCTTCGCCGACCTCAAGAACGCCATCAACGACACGGTCGACCGTCTCTCGGCCACGGTGAAGACGATCCAGGTGACCT